>NZ_JBFVFE010000063.1:0-22970 GCF_052728615.1 Mariniflexile sp.
ATACTTGTTCTTTGTTGGTCATGGTTTCTTTGCAAATTACAAATTTTTTAAGAAATGGGAAATTTGTCGTGCACCCTATCAACTGACCTACACAAGAATTTAGATATTTAAGTCAACTCTTCTTAAATTGTATTAAAAAAACAGTGATGTAATATACTAAAACTGCTTTTAGAAATTATTTTTTTAATGTATAAAATCATTTACAAAGACTAATTTATAACAAGTTTACACCAGCTGATATATAATTTTTGAGCTTGGGGTCATCCAAATTAAGATCAGTTACTACGGTATCAATTTCTTTTAAATTGCATACATCGAAATTAAGTTTTTCGTTTAATTTATTTGAGGTTGCTAAATAAACAATATGTTCCGCTGCGTTTATCATGGCTTTTTTAATTAATGACACCTCATAACCTTCATCTGTGATGCCTTGTTCAATGCTCAAACCACTAACGCCCATAAAGCAAATATCTGCTCTTAAGTTTGAAAGATACTGAATAACATCGATACCTGTAGTAACCATGGAGCTTCGATGTATTTTGCCTCCAATAAAAATGGTTTCTATTAATGGATGTTCTGTTAACTGCATAGCTATCGGTAGACTATAGGTATAAATGGTAGCTTTTAAGTCCTTTGGAAATAATTTGGCAAGCATTAAGTTAGTGGTTCCTCCGCTCATAATTATTACCATACTATCTTGAATTAAAGAAATAGCTTTTTGGGCAATTTGAATTTTACTCTCTCTATTATATATCACATCTTCATTATAGTGATACAACTTTTGTATGGTTGAAATAGCGCCTCCATGAACTTTGGTAAGCAATCCTTTGCTATCTAACTCGTGAATATCCCTTCTGATAGTATCTTCAGAAACTTCTAACTTTTCAGACAAATAACTTGAACTAACTTTTCGGTTAATACTTACTTCGTCTATTATTATTTTTTGTCTCTCCTTTTTTTTCATAATTCATAGATAGATTTCATCAAAAATAAGTTTTATTAAATAGCAATGCAATTTTTTTTTAATAAAAATGCAATTTTTTGCAGGTTTTAGTATTAAATGCGCATTTTTATAAAAAAAATTATACATTTGAAAATACTTTCCTTAAAACTTTGATAAAAATATATTATTATGAGCACTTCAAATAGACTGATTTCTTTAGATGTTTTAAGAGGTTTAACCATATTACTGATGATATTGGTTAACACCCCTGGTAGTTGGGCGTATG
This sequence comes from Mariniflexile sp., assembly GCF_052728615.1. NCBI lineage: Bacteria > Pseudomonadati > Bacteroidota > Flavobacteriia > Flavobacteriales > Flavobacteriaceae > Mariniflexile > Mariniflexile sp. Next base: position 1,230 of record NZ_JBFVFE010000063.1, read on the forward strand.
TTTACCCGCCGCTTAGACATGCCGACTGGCATGAATGCACTCCAACAGATTTGGTATTTCCTTTTTTTCTGTTCATAGTGGGTGTCTCCGCATGGTTTTCTTTTAAAAAGTACGAAACCAAATTATCTAAAATAACGTTCTTTAAAATATGCAAAAGAGCTACGATTATTTTTTTACTGGGTTTTTTGCTGAATTTATATCCCTTTTTTGATTTTGGTAGCGTTAGAGTCATGGGGGTTTTGCAGCGAATAGCCATTGCCTATGCGTTTGGAGCTATTATTTGTTTAAGTTTTAAAAGAGAAAGAATATTAATGGTTTTGGGACTGATTGTTGTTGGTTATTGGGCATTGTTGTATTTCGGTTCAACTACAGATCCTTATTCTCTAAATGAAAATATCGTAAGAAAGTTTGATTTGTATGTGTTTGGAGAAAAACATATCTATAAAGGCTTTGGCATTCCTTTTGATCCAGAAGGGTTGCTGTCAACTATACCATCAATTGCTACGGTGATAATTGGATATCTTATTGGTCAATCCATGAGTCTTGAAACAGAGATTTTAAAAAAAATAAAGAAATTATTAGTCAGTGGTGCTTTACTCTCTTTTACAGGTTTTGTCTGGGGTTATGTATTTCCAATTAACAAAGCTTTGTGGACAAGCTCTTATGTTTTTTATACAGCGGGTTTGGCGACTTTATTTTTGGCTTTATTAATTTATGTTATTGATTTTAAAGGATATGTAAAGTGGGTAAAACCTTTTGTTCATTTTGGAACCAACCCGCTATTTATTTTTGTTTTTTCCGGCTTGTATGTAAAGACTATAAGTTATTTAATCAAAATACCTTCTAAAGAAGGTGAAATTTCTGGGTATAAATACTTGTATGAAAACGTATTCATACCACTTGCTGGTAACATGAACGGCTCTTTGTTGTTTGCCTTAACCCATATTGTTGCTTTTTGGTTTCTGTGTTATTTGCTGTATAAAAATAAGATTTTCGTAAAAATTTAGTTTTTTTATACAAATTGCAGTTATACAAGCTTATTTTCGAACTAAATTACAAAAACATGCATTTTATTGCAAATAATTTGCATGTTTTAATTTTTATTTATATTTTTACCATAATTAACTTAAATTCTAACTCATATGAAAAATTATTATTTGCAATTAATCACCATGTTGGCGTTGTTCTTTTTGCAGAGTTCTTTTGCACAATCAGTTACGGTATCGGGTGTAGTTACTGAAAAAGGAAGTGGTATTCCTTTAGTAGGTGTAAATGTTATTATTGGTGGCACATCGAGAGGAAATGTTACTGACTTTGAAGGAAAGTATTCAATTCAAGCAGATTACCCTAATGGTAAGTACCTTGTATTTAGTTTTCTTGGATTTAAAAACGTTTCTGTAGTTTTAACTGGTAAAAGCCAAGTTGTAAATGTTGAATTACAGGAAGATTTATTAAATCTAGACGCCGTAATAGTTACAGGAACTAGTGTAGGCGTAAACAAACGTACCTTAGGCAATGCTATTTCAACTGTAAAAGCTGAGGATTTAGTAAACAATGGAGCGACTGCTGTGGATCAAGCAATTTCAGGAAAAATCACTGGTGCTTTAGTACAACAAAATTCTGGGGATCCTGCTGGTGGAATTAGTATTAGGCTTAGGGGACCGAGCACAATTACTGGGAGTTCTGATCCATTATACATTGTAGATGGTATTTTAATTAACAACTCTAGCAATCAATTGATTGATTTAGGAGGAAATGCTCAAAATAGATTAGCAGATATTAATCCAAACGATGTAGATCGAATAGAAATCATAAAAGGAGCGGCGGCGGCGGCAATCTACGGGTCTAGGGCGAGTAATGGTGTAGTGCAAATTTTTACAAAGAAAGGAAAAACTGGAGACCCGAAATTTAGCTTTTCAACGAATGTAAGAGTCAATGAATTACGGAAAAAAATCGATTATAATACGACTGGGTTAGCATGGGCTAATCCCGGAAATATCAATGATTTGAATACTGTTCCAGTGACTAGATACGATTTGCAAAATGAGATATTTAGTACAGGTTTCGGTATTGAAAATAATTTATCTGTAAGTGGTGGAAATGATAAAACAACCTATTATCTATCGACATCAAATTTGGATAATGAAGGAATTATTACCAATACAGATTTTAAGCGTATTGGTTTTAAAGTCAATCTTACTCAAAAAGCATTTGATTGGTTGGATATTAATGCTGGTCTTAATTATGTCAGAAGCACTAGTAATGATATTCCAAATGGTGGCATAAACGCGGCTTATGGTGCTATTACTGGATTTTTATTTGCCAATAATTCTATTAACCCTTTTCCAAATCAATCTGGGGTGTATCCAACAATTGGAATAAGAAGCAACCCTTTAGAAGTTGTTAACCGTTTTGATTTCGGACAAAAAGTAAACCGCTTTATTACAAGCGTTGGTCTAAATGCTAAGATAACGGATAACCTGTCGGCAAACTATATATTAGGTCTTGATTATTTCAACCAGTCTGCTACTGCATTTATCCCAATAAACAATACGTCGACCAATCCAAATGGTTTTGCTCGACGATCTGATATCAACAATTTTCAGTACAATAGTGATTTGAACTTGAGCTATAAAATAGATCTCAATGATAATATCGCCTCAACCACCACTCTAGGAGGTTCATGGCAATATGAGGAATTCGACAGAATCGGAATAAGTGCAGACGTACTACCACCAATAGTGGAAACGGCAGAGAGTGGTGGTATATTGGCCCAAGGTGAAAATAGATCTCAAATAACATATTGGGGAACTTTCATTCAGCAATCTTTTGCTTACAAGAACAAGCTTTATGTAAATGGAGCTTTAAGAATGGATGGAGCTTCTACTTTTGGTTTAGACCAAAGAAATCAACTATATGCCAAGGCCAGTTTTTCTTATATTCTATCTGAAGAAGATTTTTGGGAACATACATTTGGAGACACGTTTAACACCTTTAAGCTCAGAACTTCTTGGGGTCAAGCAGGTAACCTTACTGCACTTTCAGCATTTCAGAGATTCACTCTATTTAATCCTTCTGCATTTAATGGAGCTACAAGCTTAACACCTAGCACACAGCAAGGAGATTTGAATATTGCACCAGAACGTCAAGATGAATTTGAGGTTGGTTTCGATGTTGGATTTTTAAATAATAGAATTGGTGTTGAATTTACGTACTATAAACAGAGTGTTACTGATCTTTTATTACCTAGAGAATTATCTCCTTCAACTGGATTTGGTAATAGGATTGAAAATGTTGGAAATCTTCAAAACAGAGGTTTAGAATTACTCCTAAGAGCAACTCCTTTAAAAAGTAAGGATTTTTCCTGGGATGTAACAGCCACCTATTCTAAAAATGAAAATGAAGTAACAAAAGTAGCGGGTGGAGGACAATTAGTTTTAGATGGAAGTTTTGCCACGAACTGGGTTATTGAAGGAGAGCCATTAGGAGTATTCTATCGACAATTCTATGCGAGGGATGCGGACGGAAGTATTTCTCTTAATGGGCAAGGTCTTCCTTTTAGAGGCACCAATCCCGACGGCTCTAGCTCTAAAGTAGTAGGTGATCCAAACCCAGAATGGTTTGGATCATTAATTAACGAATTTTCATACAAGGACTTTACTTTCAGAGTACAGTTCGACGCAGTTCAAGGCTTTGATATTTTTAATTGGAATAGGCGCCTTTTGGACAACCCTGCATTTGGTGGTGGTTCAAACGCAGGGCAAGCTCTTCTTGGAAACATACCCAAAGGTCTAGGAAGTACTTCAGGAAATGCCAATATTTTTGAGGAATTTGTTGAAGATGGATCATTTGTAAAACTCAGAGAATTAGCAATTAGCTATAACTTAAGACAACCATTTAGATCGATTGATAGTATTCAATTTAGCTTAGTGGGTAGAAATTTAATTTCTTGGGATGATTACAGTGGATGGGATCCTGAAATTAATTCCGCGGGACAAAGTAACGGAGTTCGTGGTTTCGATTTCGCAGGAGTTCCTATACCAAGAACGTATCAATTTGGTATTAACGTAAGTTTTTAATTTAAAAAAAAAGAAAATGAAAAATAAAATCAATAAATATAGTTTTTGCTTTATACTAGTTGCAATGGTACTTTTCAGTTCTTGTGAAACGGATTTTAATAATCCTAATGCAGCCACAGAGGAACAAACTTTTTCAACAAGAGAAGGTATTTTAGCCGCTACAGTTGGTATGCAACAATTGTATGCAACTTCTGGTATCAGGTGGATCGTTGAAACACCTGCAATTACCACAAGAGAAGTCGCCGTTACAACGACTTTTCTAAATCTAATTGAATTAGAAGACGGAGGAACTAATTTACCGAACTTTAATTCTAATGTTCAAGGGTTATGGTCTAATATGTTCAGAATCATTAAAATAGCTGAAGATATTGAAGCTAATGCTAATAATGTTGAATTGTTGCCAGGAACAAAAAGCGGTTTAATAGCTTACTCTAAACTATTTAAAGCGATGTCTATTGGAGCTTTAGCTCAAAACTATGAGCAAGTAATCACGCAAACAAACCCTAATAATAACGGAGTTTTCGTTTCCAGACAACAGGCATTTGATGTGGCAATAAATTTATTGAATGAAGCTAAAGCGCTATTGGAAGCCAATCCTGTTTCAAATGAATTCACTAGTGCGATTACTAATGACGTTAAGGTGCTAAATTCCATAAATGCTGTGTTGGCAAGATATTATCTTTTTTCCGGAAAGTACGAAGCTGCAATATCTAGTGCTACCAATGTAGATTTGTCTTCTGCATCTTTCTTCTCTTATGAAACACTAAATGTAAATCCGATATACAGTCGTGTGTTTTTACCAAATATTCCTAATTTTAAACCGAGAGATAATTTTGGACTTCCAGCTGAATTTATTTTTGATGGATCTGATGGAAGATTATCTTTTTATCTTGAACCTTCCAACGAACTAAGTTTTAACCTTTTGCCTATTGAAAATTTAAAAGGATTCTTTAACACTCTAGACGGTATCATCCCCTTATACATACCTGATGAGATGAATCTTATTATAGCCGAAGCTAACCTTAGAAAATCAACACCCGATATCGTTGCTGCTACGCTTGCAATTAATGAAGTTTTAACGGATTCTGATGACCCTTTTGGAGTAAATGCTAACACAGATCCTTATAGTGGACTTTCTACTGTTAATGCACTTTTAAACGAAGTTTACCGCAATAGAAGAGCTGAATTATTTCTAACAGGAATGAGTCTTGAAGATAGTCGACGTTTTGATAGGCCAACACCGAGTGGGGCAACTGTTGATTTATCAGTGGAGCGTAATAGAAATTTTTATCCCTATCCTGAGACTGAAAGAAATAACAATCCAAATACTCCACAGGATCCACCTATTTAAATATATGAATATGAATTTTAGATTTTTTTAGTTATTGATAACTTATCTTGAATTTTTGTTTTCGACCGAATCCCGATATTTCTGGACGTTAAGATAACACTATTTTCGAGGAGCATCGCTGCACATAACAAAATAGAAGAAAAATGGACAAATTTCAGCCATTCCTGCCTTCGGGAAGGCATGATTTAGAAATAGAAAATGTCAAGATGAGTTCGTTTAGTTGATTATTTAGGGCAGCAAAAGTGTTGCCCTAACTAAAATTAAATAAGGAGAAATAAGCGTATTAATTAAAAGTTTTAAACAAAAATTTATTATGAAAGTTTACACAGGTCTTGACGTATTAATAAATGATAGAGAAATTCAAAAAACGTTCCATGGCAACATAGCCTTATTATGCCATAATGCATCTGTTGATACCACATTTACACATGCCGCTGTAAGGTTTAAAGAACTATTTGGAGCGCGGTTTGTAAAACTATTTGGACCTCAACATGGGTTTGCTACCGATGTCCAAGACAACATGATTGAAACCAATCATTACATCCATCCATATTTTAATATTCCGGTATATTCTCTTTATTCTGAAACACGGATTCCAACATACGAAATGCTTGAAGGTATCAACCATTTGTTTGTGGATTTACAAGACTTAGGGTGCAGAATGTACACCTACATTTATACGCTTACCCTTTTATTAGAAAAATGTAATGATAAAGATATTGAAGTGATTGTTTTGGATAGGCCCAACCCTATTAACGGAATTGATATAGAAGGTAATATCTTAGAAATGCAATTTGATTCATTTATTGGAAGACATCCCATTCCTGTGCGCCACGGAATGACCATTGCAGAAGTGGCCTTAATGCACCAGAAATTTTGGGCTAAAGAACGAACAAAATTGAAAATTATAAAAATGCAAAATTGGGAACGCAACATGTATTTTGAAGACACTAAATTACCATGGTTGTTGCCCTCACCAAATATTGCGAGAACAGAAAGTTGTTTAACCTTTCCTGCAACGGTGTTGTTTGAAGGAACGCTTTTAAGCGAAGGAAGAGGCACCACACAGTCGTTGGAAATAGTCGGACACCCAAGAACAGAACCTTTTTCTTTTTATGAAAACCATCTGGAAGATGTAGTAAAAAAATCAAAACTAAAAGGATTTAAGTTAAGACCTATTACATTTTTGCCAACCTTTCAAAAGCATGCAAACAAAGTTTGTGGAGGTTTTCAAATTCATGTGACTGACACATCCACTTTTAAGCCTTGGCGTGTAGGTCAGCTATTAATGCGAGAATTATACACTCATTTAGGAGAAGATTTTGAATGGAAAAACCCTCCTTATGAGTACAATTATACTCAAAAGCCAATTGATATTATTAATGGTACTGACAAGCTGAGGCATTGGGTAGTCAATAATGGTCCTCTGGAAATGCTGGACGCTTTTGAAAACTTAAAAGACTATAAATTACAGCTTAATGAAATAAAAATCTATTAAAAACACCAGTTTAATTTTAAATAATAACTATTGGAAATCCCCGAGCCAAATAGTTAATAACAATCATACAATAAAAATGAGTGCAACACTAATTTTAATAATTATAACATCATATTTTGGGTTGTTAATGTTAATATCACATATTGTTTCAAAAAACACCAGTGATGAATCTTATTACACAGGCGATAGAAAATCGCCTTGGCAAATAGTTGCCTTCGGAATGATTGGTGCGGTATTATCAGGAGTTACCTTTGTATCTATCCCCGGTATGGTTGGTACCAATTATTTTTACTATTTACAGTTTGTGTTTGGAAACGTGGTGGGATACGTATTTATAACCTATGTTCTGGTTCCTATTTATTATGATTTGAAATTAGTCTCCATATATACCTATTTGGAAACAAGGTTTGGCATCAGAGCTTATAAAACGGGGTCATTGTTCTTTTTAATCTCCCAATCGTTTGGCGCAGCATTAAGATTGTTACTTGCCGCAAAAATTTTACAATATGCTGTTTTCGATGCCCTTGGCGTCCCATTCTTTTTAACGGTGCTTATCATACTTTTTCTTATATGGGTGTATACCCACAAGTCAGGTATTAAAACCATTGTTTGGACGGATACGCTTCAAACATTTTTCTTGTTAATGGCAGTAGCAGTAACTATATATATAGTAAAAAGTTCTTTGAATTTAAGCTTTACAGAAACCATTTCATCTGTTGTGGACCATCAATATTTTAAAGTATTTGATTGGGATTTCAATTCAGGAAACAATTTTTTCAAACAATTTATTTCGGGTGTTTTAATCGCTGTTGCCATGGTTGGTCTAGATCAAAATATGATGCAAAAAACATTGACCTGTAAAAACAAAAAAGAAGCCCAACAAAATATTTTAACCTTTAGCTTAATTTTAGCAGTCACTCAATTTTTGTTTTTAGGTTTGGGCGTTATGTTGTATTTGTATGCTGAAAAATTCGGCATACAACTAGATTATGAAAATGGTAAACTTATTCATACCGACAATTTATTCCCGATGCTTTCTTTAAATTATTTTGGAACCATAGCCATTATCAGTTTTATTTTAGGGATAACTGCAGCATCTTTTTCAAGTGCCGATTCTGCTTTAACAGCCTTAACAACATCTTTTACACATGATTTTTTAGACATTCAGCATAAAAGTTCGCAGCAAAAAAGACAATTAAAAAACCGTGTTTTATTCGGGTTTTCAGCAGTAATATTTATCATTATCATGCTGTTTTCGCAAAGTAAAGGAGATGTGATTTCAATGATCTTTAAAGTAGCGGGATATACATACGGACCTTTGTTAGGGCTTTATTTATTTGGAATTTTTACTAAAATAAAAATTAAAGATGCTGCAGTTCCATTTATATCTGTACTAATGCCAATATTGACGTACTTTTTAAACGATTTCTTCATTATCTGGTATGATTTTGATTTTGGGTTTATGAACATTTTCGTTAATGCGCTTTTAACCATTTTATGCCTTATTCTTTTTAGAAAGAAGAAATAGAAACCAATAAAATAATATGATCCACAATTTAGTATAAACAGATATGTGTCAAGTCAAATAAAAAGGATTAAATATTTGAATATTATGGAAAATAAATTAACAACCGAACAAGCTTCAGATTACGATGATTTAGAACAAATGAACACATTTGAACTGCTTGTAAATATGAACAATGAAGATAAAACAGTGCCCAATGCCATTGAAAAGGCTATCCCTGCTATTGAAAAACTAGTTGATGCCATTTATAGCAAAATGGATAAAGGCGGTCGTTTATTTTATATAGGAGCTGGAACAAGCGGGAGATTGGGAGTACTTGATGCATCGGAATGTCCACCAACCTATGGTGTAACAGATGATTTAGTGATTGGATTGATTGCTGGAGGCGATATTGCACTTAGAAAAGCGGTTGAAAATGCTGAAGATGATGCTACATTGGCATGGAAAGATTTGCAAAAGTTCAATATTAATAAAAATGACGTCTTAATAGGAATCGCTGCATCTGGAACAACACCGTATGTTATTGGAGGTGTTAAAAAAGCAAGGGAAAACAATATCGTTACAGGTTGCATTACTTGCAATGCTAATTCCCCTTTATCATTAGAAGTAGACCATGCTATTGAATTGATAGTTGGACCCGAATTTGTTACCGGAAGTACTAGAATGAAAGCTGGAACCGCCCAAAAACTGGCATTGAACATGATTTCTACAACTGTGATGATAAAATTGGGCAGAGTTAAGGGAAATAAAATGGTGGACATGCAACCTTCAAATAAAAAGCTTGTAGACAGAGGTGTTAGAATGATAATGAATGAACTTCATATTGATAAAAAAACAGCAAATAATCTGTTGTTAACACATAAAAGTGTTAGAAAAGCAATTAAAGCATTTAATACAATCAAAAAATGAATAAAATTTTAGTAATAGGTGTGCTGTCGTTGTTTTTATTAGGTTTTTTTCCTCATAATCATAATAACAGTTCCAAACATAAAAATACTAAGGCTCAATGGGTGGATAGTATTTATAAAAATATGTCAATTCAAGAAAAAGTCGGCCAATTATTTATGGTGGCAGCATATTCAAATCGGGAAAAAAGCCATATAGATTCCATTCAAAACCTTATCAAAAAAAACGGTATTGGTGGGCTTATATTTTTTCAAGGAGGTCCTGTGCGCCAAGCTGAATTAACAAACTCTTATCAATCTATATCAAAAGTGCCTTTATTGATTGGTATAGATGCTGAATGGGGTTTGAATATGCGATTGGATAGCACAACAGGATTCCCGTACAATATGACCCTCGGAGCGATAAAAAATGATGATTTAATAAAAAGAATAGGGCAACAAATAGGAAAGCATTGTAAACGGCTGGGAGTTCACTTAAACTTTGCACCGGTAGTTGATATAAATACAAATTCAAATAATCCAATTATTGGGGTGCGCTCATTTGGAGAAGATAAGTTGAACGTAACAAACAAAGCACTGGCATTTACTGAAGGGTTGCAAAGTGTGGGTGTTTTGGCTTGTGCAAAACATTTCCCAGGGCATGGCGATACAGATACAGATTCCCATAAAGCATTGCCAACGGTTACTTTTTCAAAAGAAAGAATAGATTCTGTTGAACTATATCCATACAAAGAGTTGTTCAAAAAAGAAGTTGCAGGTGTCATGGTAGCACATTTAAATGTGCCAAGTTTAGAACCTACAGATGGGTTGCCATCTTCATTATCCTATAATATTGTTTCAAATATTTTAAAACAACAATTAGCATTTAAAGGGCTGATTTTTACAGACGCTTTAAACATGAAAGGTGCTGCAAATTATAAAGAGCCAGGAGATGTAGATTTAGCAGCATTTAAAGCTGGTAATGATGTGCTTTTGTTTACTGAAAACGCTCCAAAGGCAATTTTAAAAATTATAGAAGCTTACAATAACAATGAAATTACAGAAGAACGTTTAGCCTATTCCGTAAAAAAAATACTAGCGGCTAAATATGATGTTGACCTAAACAACTTTAAACCTATTGAAATAAACGGACTCATAGATGATTTAAATAGTGACGCAAATATTGTTTTAAATGAAGAAGCCATTAGTAATGCTATCACAGCCATTGAAAATGAAGAACATATTTTGCCAATTTACGCAAATAGTAAAGAAAAAATAGCATTCCTGAAATTGGGAGATGGAGATTCTGAAACTTTTTTAACTGGATTAAAATCAGGTATTAGTGTTTACGAAGTTTCGGAGGTTAATCATAAAAAAATATTAAAAGAACTTAAAAAGTACGATAAAGTTATCATTGGCTACCACCGTTTAAAATATCGAGATACCAAAAGCATTTCTAAAGAAGAAAAAATACTGATTGAAAAAATATCAAAAAATAACAGTGTGATTTTGAATGTATTTGCTAGCCAATATTGTTTAAAAGACCTTTCCTTCAATAACATTGATGGAATCATTATATCCTATGAAAATTCAGAATTAGCTCAAAGTGTTTCGGCGAAAATTATATTAGGGGAAATTGATGTGCATGGCAAATTGCCAGCTTCTATAAACAATAAATTTCAGCAAGGTTTTGAAATTAAAATCAAGAACAATCATTGATTCGATATATGTAATCAGTTTAATCTAAAAATAGAAGAAAAAAAATGAAAAAGTATTTATTGGAATTATATATTTTTATTGGACTTTTTCTAGTTCAAGTGGCGTTAGCACAAGAACCAATCGATAAAGGAGCTCATCAGTTTCAAAAGGAAGAATTCGGTAGTTCAAAAAGCACTTACATCAAATCTGGTAATAATGGAAAAAGCATTCTGGGTCTGCAAAAAAACCAAACAAATGCTCTAAATAAAAAGGTGTTTGGTTTTTTACCCTATTGGGAACGAAATAATGGAGCCCATGGTAATATAAGATATGATTTATTAACGCATATGGCATGTTTTGACTTTTTAGTACAGTTGGATGCTTCTGTAAGTATGCCTGCGGGTTGGCCTTGGACAACCGAGATTAATGCAGCTCATGCGCAAGGCGTAAAAGTTGTAATAACTGTAGTTAATTTTGGAGGTTCTGATGGTGCGGATGCGGTAGCTTGGGAGATGGTTACAAATACTTCTAAACAAGCAACGTTTTTTGCTAATATAAAAAGCATCATTCAAAATTATAGTTTAGACGGGGTCAATATAGATTTTGAGGCTATGGCTACTGCTCATAGAGGTGCAGAATTTAATACATTTATGGCCAATTTAACCACTTATATTCACACCGAACTACCAGGTAAGGAGGTATCTGTAGATGGCCCTGCAGTAAATTGGGGAGGTTGGATTATGGATGATCTGGTGAATAGCGTTGACTATCTTATTGTGATGGCCTATGACTATACTTCTGCAAGCACTCCTAATTCTGGTCCCGTGGCTCCTTTAACCCACCATACATCATGGAAAAGGTTTGTTCAAAGAACCATTGAAACGGGAACCTATGCTACGCTAACAGCAAATACCCCTGAAAAATTAATTTTGGCAGTACCTTATTATGGACAGCATTGGAAGACGTCTACAGACGTTTCAGAATCAGCAACAATATCGCATGTTAGTTCCACAAGATATAGAAATACCGTAACAGAAGCTGATACGCATGGGGGCTTTATTTGGAATTCAGATTTTGAATATCCTTGGTACAAATGGAATGATGGGGTTAATTGGAATCAGGTATGGACGGATAATGAAACAAGCATATCAAAAAAATTCGATTTGGCATTAACCAATAGTTTAGGAGGTGTTGGTATATGGGCATTAAATTATGATGGTACTCGCCCAGAACTTTGGGAACTAATAAATACAAAATTTGGAGCAACAGCCTCTTTGAACGATGCCTATGTTAAAGACAATATTCGGGTTTATCCAAACCCTGCCAAAAATGTAATAAATATATCCAACACCAAAAATTTAAAATTGGATAAAATAGAGGTTTTTAATGTTTTAGGAAAGTCTATTTTGAAGGTTCAACATGAAATGGAAACTATTGATGTGCAGCATTTATCAGAAGGAGTCTATTTTTTAAAAATTGAAGTTAGTGGTGGTAAACAAGGGATTTTTAAATTTTTTAAATTTTAAAATCAACTAAAGTTTTACAGGTAAAAGGTTATTAAAGAGAACTCATATATTAAATTAATTATTATGAAATACCTTGTTATATTAATTGTTTTCGCATGTTTTTCATATAACTCCAATTCGAAAAAAAATGTAATTTTAAATGAAGGAGAAATTAAGGGAATTGTTAAAGACACCCTAATAGTTATAGGTGCTAACCAAACAGACATGTATTTGTCTATACTAAAAGGAAAGAGAGTTGGAATCACAGCTAATCAGACAAGTGTCATTTTTAAAGAAAATACAAAAAACAGCTACATGCATTTGGTTGACTCCTTAATTCTTTTAAATATAAATATCACAAAAGTATTTGCTCCAGAGCACGGATTTCGTGGAAAGGCTGATGCTGGAGAACACATAACAGATGGTGTAGATACAGAAACTGGATTACCCATTATTTCCCTTTATGGGGAAAACAGTAAACCTTCAAAGAAAATTATAGAAGATATTGATGTGATGGTATTCGACATTCAAGATGTTGGGGTTCGTTTTTACACTTATATTTCAACGCTTCATTATATTATGGAAGCTTGTGCTGAACTAAATATTCCTGTTATAGTTTTAGATAGATCCAACCCTAACGGACACTATATTGATGGCCCAATGCTAGAAGAAGACGTTAAAAGCTTTGTAGGCATGCACCCTGTCCCTATTGTTTATGGCATGACAATTGGCGAGTATACAAAAATGATTAATGGAGAAAAATGGTTAGAAAATGGAATTCAATGTGATCTTACAGTGGTGCCATTAAAAAATTACACATATGACTCTGAATATGATTTACCCATAAAACCTTCTCCAAATCTTCCAAACGCAATGTCTATTAATCTATATCCAAGCTTATGTTTTTTCGAAGGAACAGATGTGAGCTGTGGGCGCGGTACAGAAACGCAATTTCAAATTTTTGGTGCCCCATTTCTACCTAAACAATCTTTTGATTTTAGCTTTACTCCTGAGCCAAATTTTGGAGCAAAATCGCCTAAGCATCAGGGACAATTATGCTTTGGAAGGGATTTAACACAGACAAAAAAATTAAGTGAAGTTAATTTGAGCTGGTTAATTGAGGCTTATAAATTAGCGCCTCAAAAAGAACTGTTTTTCAATAAATTCTTCCCAAAACTAGCAGGAACTAAAAACCTACAGAAGCAAATAGAAAATGGATTATTAGTTGAAGAAATCCGAAAAACTTGGCAATCAGGATTAAATTCATTTAATAAAGTTAGAGAAAAGTATTTGTTATATAATTAAAAGAAATATGGAAGCCAGTTTAAAAAAAGGTTTTAATGAATTATCGGATATTTTGGAAGGTGATCTCTATCATGATTTGCTGCACAAAACCATTTATGCTACAGACGCTTCCGTTTATAGAAAATTGCCTTTAGGGGTAGCATATCCAAAAAACAACGAGGACTTAAAAACCTTAATCAATTTTGCCACAAAAAATAATATCTCGCTCATTCCAAGAGCCGCCGGAACTTCTTTGGCAGGACAATGTGTGGGCGATGGCTTGGTAGTTGATATATCAAAATATTTTACAAAAATAATTGATTTTGACGCCCAAAACAAAACGGTAACCATACAGCCAGGTATTATTAGAGATGAATTAAATGATTATTTGAAACCGCACGGTTTGTTTTTCGCACCCAATACATCAACAAGCAACAGGTGTATGATAGGTGGTATGGTAGGGAATAATTCATCAGGGACTACCTCTATTAAATTTGGAGTAACCCGTGATAAAATAGTGCAATTAAAAACCATTTTAAGCGATACTTCGGAAGTTGTTTTCAAAGAGTTAAATGTTAATGAGTTCAATCAAAAAAAAGAAGAAAACTTTTTGGAAAGCAAAATTTATGCTTCTATTTTCAAAGAACTATCAAACAAAGATGTTCAACAGGAAATCATTAAGGAATTCCCAAAAAAATCCATACACCGAAGAAATAACGGATATCCAGTTGATGAGTTGTTAAGTTTTGAAGCTTTTGGTGGCTCAAAAAAAACCATCAATCTAGGAAAACTATTAACGGGGAGCGAAGGGACGTTGGCATTTACAACCGAAATAACTTTACAATTGGATGCTTTGCCACCACCAAAAAACATCATGGTAGCGGCACATTTTAACAGTATTCAAGAAAGTATGGAAGCCGTGGTTGTTGCCATGCGCCACAACTTGTTTACCTGCGAGCTCATGGACAAAACCATTTTAGATTGTACCAAAAACAACAGAGAGCAGTCAAAAAACAGGTTTTTTATTCAGGGCGATCCAAAATGTATTTTAATGCTTGAAATCTGTACGGATAATGACGATGAATCAGATAACCTAGCAAATGCACTAATATCAAATTTAGAAAAAAACAAGTTGGGGTATGCGTTCCCTAAGTTAGTGGGCACCAAAATACACCAAGCAGTAGAACTTCGTAAAGCGGGACTGGGATTATTGGGCAATATAGTAGGCGACAATAAAGCGGTTGCCTGTATTGAAGACACAGCCGTTGAATTAAAGGATTTACCAAATTATATTTCAGAGTTTTCAAAAATGATGGAAGATTTTGGTCAAGAAGCTGTGTATTATGCACACGCTGGCGCAGGCGAATTGCATTTACGTCCCATTTTGAATTTAAAGAAACAGGAAGATGTTGTTCTATTCAGGGAAATAACATCTAAAACGGCAGAATTGGTAAAAAAATACGGAGGGTCTTTTAGTGGCGAACATGGTGATGGCATTGTAAGGGCAGAATTCATCCCAAAAATGATTGGAGAAAAAAATTATGAGCTTCTAAGACGGATTAAAAACACGTTCGACCCCAACAATATTTTCAACAAAGGTAAAATTGTTGATGCCTTTCCTATGGATAAAAGCTTAAGATATGAAGTAGATAGGGAAGAACCCGAAATTAAGACCATACAAGATTTTTCGGATAGTTTAGGGATTTTAAGAGTTGCCGAAAAATGTAATGGCTCTGGAGACTGTAGAAAACTTCCTGAATCGGGAGGTACCATGTGCCCAAGTTACAGAGCTACCCGAAACGAAAAAGACACAACCCGCGCCAGGGCCAATGCATTAAGGGAGTTTTTGACAAACTCAAAAGAACAGAACAAGTTTAACCACAAAGAGCTATATGACGTTTTCGATCTCTGCCTAAGCTGTAAGGCGTGTGCCAGTGAATGCCCCAGCAATGTAGATGTTGCAGCTTTAAAAGCTGAGTTTTTGTATCAATATTATAAAGCAAATAGTATTCCAATCAGAACGAAACTGTTCGCCAATAACGCCAAATTGAATAAACTTGGAAGTATTACTCCAAGCTTAACTAATTTAATTTTAAGTACAAATTTTACAAAAAAGTTAATGGGAATTGCTACCGAAAGAAGCATCCCTAAATTAGCAAATACAACCGTATTCAAATGGTATAAAAAGAACGAAAAAAGAATCCTTGATAAACTGGCAAATAAGGGCGAACTGTATTTATTTGTGGATGAGTTTACCAACTATTATGATGTGAATATTGGTATAGATTGCATCGAACTTTTAACGGATTTAGGATACAAAGTGACCATTACTCAACACGAAGAAAGCGGAAGATGCTTTATTTCCAAAGGGCTCATGGAAGAGGCAAAAAAAATAGCCAATTTCAATGTGGATTTTTTTAAAGATAAAATCTCTAATGAAACCCGTTTAGTGGGTATAGAGCCGTCTGCCATTTTAACGTTTAGGGATGAATATGTAAGATTGGCAAGCGATAAGGAGTCTGCCATTGAAATTGCAAAAAACACTTTTACTATTGAAGAGTTTATAAAACAAGAATTTGATAAAAAGAACATTACATCCAAAAGTTTTACAACTGAAAAACAAGTCGTAAAAATCCATGGGCATTGCCAACAAAAATCATTGAGTAACATGGAATCCACATTTTCAATGCTGTCCATACCAGAAAATTATAAAGTAACCATTATAAGTTCAGGGTGTTGTGGAATGGCAGGGTCTTTTGGTTACGAAAAAGAGCATTACCAAATTAGTATGCAAGTTGGCGAAGACACCTTGTTTCCTAAAATACGCAATACAGCTAATGATGCTATCATAGTAGCGCCAGGTACTAGTTGCAGACATCAAATAAAAGACGGTACCCAAAGAATTTCCAAGCATCCACTTAGCGTTTTGAGAGAGGCTCTATTGTAGTATTTATTTTAATAAATAACAGTTTTAAGCATAAGTGAATTATTGAAAATAAAACATAAAAAACATGTCTGATTTATCAAAAACACAAAAAAAGAACAATTTAGTACCTATAGTAATTATTGCTAGTCTATTCTTCATTTTTGGTTTTGTAACCTGGATCAATGGGGCGCTTATTCCATTCATGAAAACAATCAATGAACTAACGGATACCGAATCTTATTTTGTGGCCTTGGCATCATATATTTCATTTGTGATTATGGCATTGCCTGCCTCTTATATCTTAAATAAAATAGGTTATAGAAAAGGCATGTCTTTAGGATTGATTATAATGGCCATAGGTGCTTTGGTTTTTATTCCAGCAGCTGAAGTAAGAACCTATTGGGTGTTTTTGACAGGGATATTTATTCAAGGTATAGGGATGACTTTATTGCAGACTGCGGCAAATCCATACATTACTATTTTAGGACCTATTAAGAGTGGGGCAAAACGTATTGCAATAATGGGAATAGCCAATAAAACGGCAGGAGCTTTAGGGTCTCTAATTTTTGGAGCCTTGTTGCTTTCCGGAATTGACGAGGTCAAAGAAAAACTTGGAAGAGCTACGCTGGAAGAAAAGAGTATTCTTTTAGATACTATGGCAGACAGCGTTTTTCTTCCTTATTTGGTCATGGCTATTGTATTGTTGGTTTTAGGCTTGTTGATAAGAAAAGCCCCATTACCACATGTTGAAGCAGCAGAAGTTACAGAAAAAGGAAGCGGTAGCAGCACTAAAACAAGCATTTTTCAGTTTCCTCATTTATGGCTAGGTGTCTTTGCATTGTTTGTATATGTAGGTGCTGAGGTTATAGCGGGCGACACCATAATAGCTTATGGTATATCATTAGGATTTTCTGCGGAAGACGCAAAATTCTTTACCACTTTTACATTAATGGCTATGGTGGCTACTTATGCTTTAGGAGTGTTATTAATTCCAAAGTATATCAAACAAGGAACAGCTTTAAAAGTCAGTGCGATCTTAGGAATTATTTTTAGTTTCTGCATTTTGTTTACTACAGGATTTACCTCGGTATTGTTTGTTGCCGCACTGGGTATTGCCAATGCCTTGGTGTGGCCAGCAATTTGGCCACTGACACTGGAAGGGCTAGGTAAATTTACTAAAACGGCTTCAGCTTTATTGATTATGGCAATTTCAGGGGGCGCCATTATACCACCATTATACGGAAGAATGGTAGATGCCAATAAACATGAACTCATTATTAATGGAATAAATGAAACTGATGCTTTGGCATCCGCTGCTACAAGTAGTTATTGGATTTTAATACCCTGTTATGCCATCATTTTATTTTTTGCTATGTGGGGTCATAAATACAAAAGTTGGTCAAGAAAATAATTTCTTGATAAGAAATCAAAACATATAATTAAAAAACAAACAACATGTTAAAAAGCACCATAGACAGATCCACAGGTTTTGAAAAGCGTTTTGAGAACATCGGGACGGTGGTCTACGAAAACTCCATGGCGGCCTCCAGATCGGTCGCCAAGGAAATAGCCGACCTCATCAGGGTAAAGCAATCACAAAAACAGCCCTGTATATTGGGACTGGCAACAGGGAGTTCACCAAAAGGTCTGTATGCCGAATTGGTACGCTTGCACAGGGAGGAAGGCCTGAGCTTTAAAAACGTGGTATCGTTCAATTTGGATGAATACTACCCCATGGAGCCGGATTCCATAAACAGCTATGTGAGGTTCATGAAAGAACTGCTGTTCAACCATGTGGACATATTGCCAGAGAATTACCATGTCCCGGACGGTCTTTTGTCCAAGGAAGAAATAGCGGACTATTGCGACCAGTACGAAGCAAAAATTGAAGCTTTGGGAGGTATCGATCTACAGATTTTGGGCATTGGAGGGAACGGGCACATTGGGTTCAATGAATCCGGCTCCTTACAGAACTCCAAGACACGTTTGGTGGCATTGGACCACATAACAAGAGTAGCTGCAAGCAACGATTTTTCGGGCTTGAACAATACCCCAAGAACAGCGATCACTCTAGGGATTAAAAAGATCATGGAAGCCAAAAGGGTGGTGCTTATGGCTTGGGGAGAGAGCAAATCGAACATCATAAGGGCATCCGTGGAAGGTCCGGTCACCAACCAAGTGCCGGCATCCTTTTTACAGGAACACAACAACGCCACCTTTGTGCTGGACCAAGCGGCATCCTCAAAACTGACCCGCATCAATACACCATGGTTGGTTGAAAAAATTGATTGGACGGATAAATTGATTCGGAAAGCGGTTTTAGGTCTTGCGCTCCATTTGAAGAAGCCCATTTTGATGCTGACCGATGCCGATTATATTGAAAACGGGATGAGCGACCTGTTGGCGGATTCAGGACCGGCATACGACATAAATATCAAGATATTCAACAAACTGCAAAATACAATTACGGGATGGCCAGGGGGAAAACCCAATGCCGACGACAGCAAGCGGCCGGAACGCGCAGTACCCGCCAAAAAGCGCGTGCTTATTTTCAGTCCGCACCCCGATGACGATATCATAAGTATGGGAGGAACGTTTAAACGTTTGCAGGAGCAGGGGCATGAAGTACACGTAGGCTATCAAACCTCTGGAAATATTGCAGTAGCAGATGATGAGGCGCTGCGTTTTGCAAGTTTTGTATGTGACTATAATGAGAGGTTTGGGATAAAAAGCGACGAAGCTGAAAATATATATAAGAAAACCGAGGCATTTCTTAAAAACAAAAAAGGAAGTGAAGTCGATATCTCAGAAGTGAGGAGTGTGAAAGGATTGATAAGAAAGGGAGAGGCGCAGTCCACCTGCTATTTTGTGGGCGTTCCAGATGACCATATCCATTTTATGGAACTGCCTTTTTATGAAACGGGCGCCATTGAGAAAAAGCCATTGGGAGAATCGGATATCCAAATAACGATGGATCTGATCGACCAGATAAAGCCCCATCAAATATATGCGGCAGGCGATCTTGCCGATCCACACGGTACGCATAAGGTATGTTTGGATGCTGTGTTTGAAGCCGTAAAGCGATTAAAGCCCAAAAAGTACATGAAGGACTGTTGGGTCTGGCTCTACAGAGGAGCATGGCAGGAATGGGGCATTGATGAGATTGAAATGGCAGTGCCCATGGGCCCAGACCAAGTATTGGAAAAGCGAAAAGGTATCTTCAAGCACCAATCTCAAAAGGATGGTGTCGTGTTCCAGGGCGTGGACAGTAGAGAGTTCTGGCAACGCGCCGAAGATAGGAACAGGGAAACGGCTGCTTTGTATGATGAACTGGGACTGTCTCATTATGCCGCTATGGAGGCTTTTGTGAGATGGGAATATTAGAAGTTATTAAATTTTAATTATATTCAATAAATATAGAATGAGTAAAAACCTAACTTCTTATTCAAAACCATATCATAAACTAATTCAAAGAGAATCTATTACAACCATTTGCATGTACAATAAGTTTGTGAATTGGGCTGTTGCAGAATTTGACCTATATCTACAAGAAGAATCTTTTGATTTGAATATATATGTGCCCAATGGTTGGTTAAATATTGAAAAATATGTAAATTCAAAAAAAGAGCTTTCAGTTGAAATAACGGCTGAATGCAAATCAAAAAAGCTATGTGAACAACTTTTATCTGAAACGCTTTCAATATATAATCATTTATTGGTCTCAAATTTAGTTAAAACTATGTACTTTAGTGCATCTCGCTTTAGCTTCTAAAAATCTTTATTCAGTTTCCTTTGAGCCAAAAAAGAGTATACAGGTAATCGAATTAATATGTTGGTTTCATTCGAGTAATCACGTATTGCTGACTTTAGTCAGATTTAAAAACCTATGGCACTTTAGTCCATAGTGGTTTAGTTCAAACTGTTAAACCCGAAGAAAAAATTAACCAATAAAATGCATAGTTAATAAGTCTTAAAATTATTTATAATAGAAAAATAGAAATCAGTATGATATTAATCGCAGATAGTGGATCTAAAAGTGTGATTGGATTTTAGTAGACGAAAAATTAGGGGTCGTTTTAAAAACAAGAACTAAAGGTATAAATCCTAAGCTTTTAAATAGAAATCAAATAATTAATACCATTGAGGGATCATCTGATTGAATTAGTATTAAAAATAATATTACTGAAGTTAATTTTTATGGAGCTGGCTGTGCTGATCATAAATCAAAACATTTAATCTCGACAGTTATTAACGAAGTATTTGAAGGTTCTTTAGTAATTGTTGAGGAAGATTTGATAGCGGCTGTGCAAGGAACAACTGATAAGCCAGGTGTTATATGTATTATAGGAACCGGCTCTAATAGTTGTTACTTTGATGGAAGTAAAATAGAAAGACGCATAATATCTTTAAGTTTCTTGCTCATGGATGATGGTAGAGGTAACTATTTCGGAAAAGAATTGTTAAGAGCCTATTTTTTTGATAAAATGCCTATAATGCTGAAGGATAAGTTTTCAAAATCATTTGATCTGGATGAAGACGTTTTATTAGAGAATTTATATGAAAAGGAAAATGCTAGTGGTTATTTAGCTCAATATGCTCAGTTCTTAATTGAAAACAAATCAGATTCATATATTGAAGAAATAATAAATAATGGTATTTATAAGGTATTTGAGAACCTTATAAACCCTTATCATGAGGAACTTAAAAAAGTACCTTTGTACTTTGTGGGCACTATTGCTTATTTTTTACAACAGAGTATATTAAAAGAAGCCAATAAAAGAGGTTACACAATAGGGTTATTTGTTAAGCCTCCAATAGATAATTTGGTTACTAAGCGTTTAGAAAAGACTCATTAGTAATTTGGCAGTAAGGAGTTAAAAATGATTTTAATCATTTTGAAAGCAATTATACGAGTAAACACATCAACAGCAAAATGAGCAACTATCACATAAAACATTTAGAAGAGTATTATCAGGTCTATAGAAAATCAA
>NZ_JBFVFE010000064.1:0-21788 GCF_052728615.1 Mariniflexile sp.
GTGATATTTAAATACTTGTCAATGGTAAGTTCTCTATCAAAAAAAAAACTAAAAAGTAAAAAGAATGTTTAAATGGTTACTTATATTTCATGTATTGGGCGCCACAATATGGATTGGTGGCCATTTAGTTTTATGCCTTCGGTATTTGCCGGAGGCCTTGCGAACAAAAAATCCTGGGATAATAAAATCCTTTGAAAGTAAATTTGAGACCATAGGGCTCCCGGCTTTAGCGATTCAACTAATCACTGGTATTTGGATGGCAATTTCAATTTACCATGTTAATCTATTTGGGTTTGCCAATCCTATGGAAACAGCAATAACCATTAAATTAATCCTGTTATTGATTATTGTTTTGTTGGCTGTTCACGCACGTCTTTTTGTGTTTCCAAAATTAAACGGAGAAAATTTATGGTTTTTAGGGTTACACATCATAGCGGTAACAACTATTAGCGTTTTAATGCTTTACTTTGGTGTTTCAGTGCGCTTTGGCGGTGTTTAAAATATGTAATTTGTTTTGCTATAAAGTGAAAAACATTCATAGCAAATGGTGTTGCGATACCGCTTTTTATTTCTATATTTAAGCATCGGTATTTTAAAAATGGGGCGAAAGCCTGCTAATCATCATTTTTATTAATTGAAAATGAGGTCAAATTTAAAAAGACTCTAAAACCAGTTTAAAACAGGCACTTATACGTGTCGTCCTCTATTTCTTCAATACGGGTTGTTGCTTATATAATTTAAGAATTTATCTAAAAAATATTATACCTATGGATTGCTTTCATATAAAAAAAACATTAAAAGTTAATGAAAAAGAATATACCTATTATAGTCTTTCTGAGCTACAAAAACAGGGGTATGCTATTGATACATTACCGTTTTCTATCCGGATTTTATTAGAAAACGCCTTACGGAACCACGATGATTTTGCGGTAACCAAAGATCATATTGAAACCCTATTGCATTGGCAACCAAAAAGTACAGATAAAGATATTCCGTTTAAGCCTGCACGTGTATTAATGCAAGATTTTACAGGCGTTCCTGCGGTAGTTGACATTGCAGCACTTCGTGCAGAGGTTGCAAGAAAAGGAAAAGACCCCAATACCATCAATCCGCTTATACCTGTTGATTTGGTTATAGACCATTCAGTGCAAGTTGACTATTTTGGCACCGAATACGCCTATGAACGCAATATGGATAAGGAATACGAACGGAATAAAGAACGGTACCAATTTTTAAAATGGGCACAAAATTCCTTTGATAACTTTACAGTAGTCCCTCCTGGCATGGGAATTTGTCACCAAATAAATCTTGAATATCTGTCAAAAGGCGTCATTGAGCGCAATGGTGAAGTTTTTCCCGATACTTTGGTAGGAACAGATAGCCATACACCCATGGTAAATGGTATTGGTGTTGTAGCTTGGGGCGTTGGGGGTATTGAGGCCGAAGCCGCAATATTAGGACAGCCCCTCTATTTTATTATGCCCGAGGTTATAGGTTTAAAACTTACAGGTAAACTTCCGTTGGGCTCTACGGCAACCGATTTGGTGTTGACCATAGCAGAATTACTACGTAAACATGGTGTAGTAGGAAAGTTTGTTGAGGTTTTTGGATCTGGATTAGATCATCTTTCAGTGCCAGACCGAGCAACCATAGGGAATATGTCCCCCGAATTCGGTAGCACTATTACGTATTTTCCTATAGATGATAAAACCTTGGAATATATGCGGAAAAGCAATCGTTCTGAAGCACAAATACTTTTGGTGGAAACTTATTGCAAAACCAACATGTTATGGCGAGAAAATGAAGATAAAATTACTTATACAGATGTTTTAGAGCTAAATATTTCAACCGTAGAACCTACCGTTGCAGGTCCTAAACGCCCACAGGATAAAATTTTATTAAAAAACTTTAAGAACAAATTTATCGAGTTGTTGGACAAGGGATTTAATAGAGCCTATGTTACGCAAGACGAACGTGATATGGAGCGCTCCATTAAGCGGTTTGAAGGCGAAGGTGGCGATTTGCCTTTATCTAAAGCCGAGGTAAGGAAATTCCAAGCCAAAATCGAAACTAAAGATGGTAGCAACTTAAAAACAGTTTGGATACAACGCGGTCAAGAAAAGTTTATGCTTTCAGATGGTTCGGTAGTTATAGCGGCCATAACCTCATGTACCAATACCTCAAACCCGTTTGTAATGGTTGGCGCAGGCTTGGTGGCCCGAAAAGCGAGAGAACATGGCATTCATGTAAAGTCTTGGGTAAAAACCTCCCTTGCTCCAGGCTCTAAAGTAGTAACTGATTATCTTGAAAAAGCCGATTTAATGAAAGATTTAGAAGCACTTCAATTTCATTTAGCGGGTTACGGTTGTACCTCGTGCATTGGTAATTCGGGACCTTTACCACCACAAATAGCCGAAGCTGTTGATGCACATAATTTGATTGTAGCTTCGGTGCTTTCTGGAAACCGAAATTTTGAAGCTAGAATTCATCCGCAGGTAAAAATGAACTTTTTAATGTCGCCTATGCTTGTGGTGGCCTATGCCATTGCTGGCCGCGTGGATATTGATTTAATTAACGAGCCATTAAGTTACGATTCTAACCAAGAACCCGTTTATTTAAAAGACATTTGGCCAACAGATGATGAAATAAACGACATTTTAAGTCGGGTTTTATCGCCCGGGGATTTCGCAAAAAACTATGATAAAATTTTTGAAGGCAACGCCATTTGGAGGCAACTTGAAGTGCCTACCGAAAAACTATATGCGTGGGATAGCAATTCAACTTATATTAAGGAAATTCCTTTTTTTCGAGGTATTTCAGAACAGCCCAATCCGTTAGCAGATATTGCAAATGCACGGGCATTGTTGGTGTTGGGCGATAGTATTACCACAGACCATATTTCGCCTGCGGGCGCTTTCAGTGAAGACTCGGCAGCTGGTCAATACTTATTGCAGCAAGGGGTCAAAAAAGAAAATTTCAATTCGTACGGCTCGCGCAGGGGAAACGATGAAGTGATGGTACGCGGCACGTTTGCCAATGTTCGAATTAAAAATAAGTTAGCAGACCAAGAAGGCGGATATACCAAGCATTTGCCTTCGGGAAAAACCATGACGGTTTACGGTGCATCAGCAAAATATAAAGAAGAACAAACCCCCTTATTGGTTTTGGCAGGCAAAGAATACGGAAGTGGCTCGTCGCGTGATTGGGCAGCAAAAGGCACTTTTTTATTAGGAATACAATGCGTATTGGCCGAGAGTTACGAACGTATCCACAGAAGCAACCTTGTAGGTCTGGGCGTATTGCCGTTACAGTATAAAACAGGTGAATCCGCAAACAGCTTAGGATTAAGAGGATCAGAACTATTTACAATAACAGGAATAGCAAATAATTTGAAGCCGCAAAAGGAAGTCGAAATCAGTGCTAAAGATGATTCTGGTAAAATTATAATGTTTAAGGCCATTGCGCGACTCGATTCGTTAATAGAAATAGAATACTACCGCAACGGCGGTATTTTACAATATGTACTGCGTGAGTTTTTGAAAAAATAGGGTTTTTATGAGTGAAAATCAGCAAGCCAAACAACTAAGGCCCATGGGGCATTCTACGCATACCCTTTGATGCGTTTGTTGCAATGTCAAAAACAAAAAATCAAGAAGAGTTCTATATTTATGGAAGGAAGCAGAGTATCCAGTCTGTTTGTTTTTTCCTCTTTCAATTTACAGAATACCCAAGAGGATTTAATCTTTTTCGGTTTTAATTCCCGGAGGCTCTACCTTGTCTTTGTTGTTGTTTTTTTTTGGAATTTGGAATTTTCTTTTTTTGGTCCTGATGGGCCCCTATCGGGATGAATACCTTGTGGACCATGCCCGAGATAGTTTATTTGGAAAATAAAATATCAAAGGTTTTTATCGTAAAACTTGTAGCAAAAAAAATATTCTCTTAATTTTAAAGAAAAATAAACATACACCTTAATCTTAACAAAAGGGCTTGCCTCCTACACTTTACGCAAAAAACATGAGGATTTAAAAGTTGATGGTAAGGCTATCTTAAAAAAGCAATTAGTTGCCAATCTTTTTTTTTGAATTTATGTGCATTCCCAAAAAGTTGAATTAACAATATATACCATGAACGTAGCAAAACAAATATTAAAAATTTTAGAAGAAGTAGGTGTTACCCAAATTTGGGGCGTTACAGGCGACGCACTCAATGCCTTTACGGATGCATTGCAAGGGGATGATTTCAATATTAAATGGAATGCCGTGCGCCATGAAGAAAACGGTGCGTTTGCTGCTGGCGCCGAGGCTCAAATAACAGGAAATCTTGCTGTTTGTGCAGGAACTGTTGGTCCAGGGACCTTGCATTTGATCAATGGCTTATACAACGCTAAAAAAGAGCGCGTGCCAGTGCTTGCCCTTAGTGGCCAAGTTGCACGTGTAAACATGGGCACCAACCATTTTCAAGAAGTAGGACTGACAAAAATATTTGATGATGTATGTGCCTACCAAGCAGTGATCCGTTCCGCAGAAGAAGCCCCAAGAGTTGTGCTACGTGCCATACAAGTAGCTTTAGAGCAAAATGCGGTGGTACGTGTTGAAATACCTATGGATATTGCCACCGAAAAAGCCGCAGGAGATCATTTTATACATCCTGTAATTAAATCGCACGCCGTTTTGATGCCCAGCGATAGCGATATAGAAAAAATAGCTGCCGTATTGAACTCCGCAAAAAAAGTCACCATTTTTGCTGGAGCAGGTTGTAAAGACTGTAAAGAGCAGGTGCTGCAGCTTTCAGAAAAATTGAAAGCACCCATAGCACATACGTTACGGGCTTCGGATATATTCCATAAAAACGATAAAAACATAGTTGGTATGACAGGGTTGATAGGAAACCCCAGCGGTTATCAAGCGGTCATGGCTGCCGATGTTTTACTTATGCTTGGAACCGATTTTCCATATACAAATTTTCTGCCCGATGATAGCACTATTATTCAAATAGATAAACGTCTTGAAAATATAGGGAACCGGGCAAAAGTGTCCTTCGGCGTTCATGGAGATTGTGGTGCTTCTTTGGCTAAGTTGCTTCCTAAAATAACCATAAATGAAAATGATACGTTTTTAAACCGTTTGAGTGAAAATTTCAATGAATGGAAAAATAAAAAAGCCAACTCTGACAATTATAACAAAGCCACGCAACCCATCCATCCACAATTATTTATTCAGGAAATTGATAAACAAGCCGCTAGCGATGCTTGTTTTATAGTAGATGTTGGAGAGAGTACCATTTGGGTGGCACATCATTTAACATTTTATGGCACCCGAAAGTTGCAGGGATCTTTTAACCATGGCTCTATGGCGGTAGGTTTTCCCGCCGCCATGGGCATTCAATCGGTTAATCCAAAAAGACAGGTTTGGGCAATTGTTGGCGATGGCGCATTCGGAATGTGCATGAACGATTTTATAACAGCAGTTAGGTACAACTGGCCAGTAAAAATTTTGGTGTACAATAACAGTCAACTCGGGTTTGTTAAAATTGAACAGGAAGAGGCCGGATATGCCTATTCAGATAAAGCTTTAAGCTTAACCAACCCCAATTTTGCTGAATATGCAAAACTTTGTGGAGGTGATGGCATTCGTGTTGAAGATGCCCATGCTATTCCGCAAGCCATTGAAATGGCCATAAAATCTACCAAACCTTTTATCATTGATGCCGTTACCAATCCTGGTGAATTGGCCTTGCCCCCCCACATAACTTTAGAACAGGCTTGGGGGTTTGGAAAATCGAAAGTAAAAGAAATTTTATTAGCCCTGAAAGGCGAAAAAGAACAAACAAAAAACTTAATGGACGAACTTAAAAGCATATTGAATAAACTTTAAAATCAATGGGATAAAGGACTAACCCAAAAAAAGCAATCAATGGCAACCACAGCCATCATCGCCACCACACGATTTTTTAGAAGCAGATTTTTTCCAAAAGAATTTTTTGACCAGAAAGAACAAAGCAAATGCGAGTGCTGAAATAACGAGTATGTTTTGAAGTATGGTGTTCATAAGTTCATCTAAATCTTCCCAAAGAAAAGACCTTTATTTATTGTTTGTCGTTTTAAATACGAAATCCTTAAATCTCCTCCTTTTTTAAGTTGGTGTACACCATTTCCGTCCCTGCCGGACATACCGAAATAAATCCGGCACAGGCCCTTTCTTTTTAAAGGGAAGGAATTTTTATTGGTTATTTCAATAACTGAAAAGCAATTAAAGCTACAAAATAAGCAAAACCACTCATAATCACTAATTGTAAAACCGGCCATTTCCAACTATTGGTTTCCCGTTTTACAATGGCCAGAGTACTCATGCACTGCATAGCAAAGGCATAAAACAAGAGTAATGAAATACCCGAGGCAAATGTAAACAAGGGACCACCTAAAATAGGATTGACCTCTGCGGCCATTCGGCTTTTTATGGTGGCTTCGTCATTATTTCCAACGCTATAAATAGTTGCCAGCGTGCCCACAAAAACCTCGCGGGCAGCAAAACTGCTTAGAATGGCAATGCCAATTTTCCAATCGTAACCCAGTGGCCTGATAACAGGTTCAATAGCACGACCTGTAATACCTAAATATGAATGCTCCAATTTGTAAGATGCCAGATGCTGATTTATTTCTTCCTCAGATAATTGTTGCGATGCGTATTCCTTTTCAACAATGGTTTCGGCATTGTTAAACGGTTCCCCAGGGCCATAAGAGGCTAAGAACCAAAGCACAATGGAGATAGCCAGAA
This sequence comes from Mariniflexile sp., assembly GCF_052728615.1. Taxonomy (NCBI): domain Bacteria; kingdom Pseudomonadati; phylum Bacteroidota; class Flavobacteriia; order Flavobacteriales; family Flavobacteriaceae; genus Mariniflexile; species Mariniflexile sp. The sequence continues at coordinate 6,774 of NZ_JBFVFE010000064.1, forward strand.
TGATTTTTCCTGCACCATAAATAAATGCTTTTGTTTTTTCAACCACGGTTAAAACCACATTTTTAAATAGGGGCAATTTGTAATTTGGCATTTCGACCACAAAAAATGTCTTGCTTTTTATTTTTAATATTTTGTTCAATATATAAGCTGAAATAACCGCAGAAGCAAAGCCAATAAAGTACAAAAGCATCAGGGTCAATGCTTGATAGCCCAACCCAAGAAATCGGCCTTCAGGGATAATGAGCGCTATTATGATCAAATATACCGGCAATCGGGCAGAACAGGTAATAAACGGGGTAACTAAAATGGTTATTAGTCGTTCTTTCCAACTTTCAATGTTTCTGGTAGCCATAATAGCCGGAATAGCGCAAGCAGTACCAGAAATAAGGGGCACCACACTTTTACCGCTCAACCCAAAACGGCGCATCACCCTATCCATTAAAAACACCACACGGCTCATATAACCGCTTTCTTCAAGTACAGCAATAAACAAGAATAAAAAGGCTATTTGTGGAATAAAAATCACGATGCCACCAAGCCCAGGGATGATGCCTTCAGCCAATAAATTTCTGAAAGGACCTGCGGGGATTTGATTTTTAGTCCATTCGCTCAGCGATGCAAATGCGCTATCAATAAAGTCCATGGGCACGCTGGACCAATCGTAAATAGCTTGGAAAATAGTCAACAGTATCACGAAAAAGATAAGATACCCCCATACTTTGTGGGTCAACACACGGTCTAGTTTACTGCGTAAATCTTTAGCTTGTGAAGCATCAATGGTTTGCCCTTCTTTAAGTACATGATTAATGAACTGATACCGTTTGATGGTCTCTTTTTGCTGCAAACGTTTTAAATCGGCTTTACTTTTGGTTTTAAAATTGGCGACCGCATCAATTTCCTTTCGGTCTGTTTTTCCAAAATTTACATCTTGGGTAATAACCAACCACAATTTATATAGCAATTGATTTGGGAATGCCTTTTGCAGATTTTCAAAATAGTCTTTATCAATCTCCGAGGCGTTGATACATGGCGCTACCGAAATGTCCTTATAATTTGAAATAAGATGCTTTAAATTTTCAATACCTTCCTTTTTTCGGGTACTTATAAGTGCGATTTTAGTTTGAAGATGCGTTTCTAAATAGTCAATGTCCAACGAAATGCCTTTGTAGCGCATTCTATCTACCATATTAATAGCCAAAATAGCGGGTATTTCTAAATCCTTAATTTGGGTAAAAAGCAGTAAGTTCCTTTTTAAGTTTTCAACATCACTAACCACAACGGCCACATCGGGAAAATCTTTGTCGTTTCTATTTAAAAGCAATTCAATAACCACATTTTCATCAAGCGACGAAGCATTTAAGCTGTACGTACCGGGCAAATCGATAATATGTGCCTTAACGCCACGTGGCAGTTTGCAAATACCTTCCTTTTTTTCAACCGTAATGCCCGGGTAGTTCCCCACTTTTTGGTTCAGTCCGGTAAGCGCATTAAAAACGGAGGTTTTACCCGTATTGGGATTGCCTATTAGGGCCACATTTATTTGTTTACTCATATTTCTTTTTCAATTAAAATATGGGTAGCAGTCTCTTTTCTAATGGCTAAATGGGTGCCGTTAATATTTAAGTACATGGGGTCTTTGAATGGCGCCAACTGAACAAGCTCGACCAAATTACCCGGTAAGCATCCCATTTCCAGAAGTTTTAATGGTATGTGGATGGACGAAACATCCAGTATAATGGCGCGTTCACCCCGTTTTAAGTCTGCTAATGTGTTTTGCACTCTTATTTAGATTGATTTTAAAGAAGCAAAAGTAAGGTAAATAGTTTCAAGTTCAAAGTTTCAGGTTCAAAGTTTTCGGTGGCAGTCGCAGTCGCAGTTTTCAGTCGCTTTTTCAGTCATCTGTCTTCGGTCTCCCATCCCTTTTACTGCTCCTTCTTCAAAACTTCAATATCCTCCAATAAACGACTTATGGCATCCGGATTCGTACCATCATAAAACCCGCGGATTTGGCGCTTTTTATCAATAAGCATAAAGTTTTCGGTATGAATCATATCGAAGGGTCCGCCATCGCCGTTATCTTTCACGGCTAAATAACTCTTTCTTGCCAATTCGTAAATTTGTTTTTTATCGCCTGTAACCAAATTCCATTTGGCATCATTTACCCCTTTCTCTAAAGCATACTTTTTAAGTTGTGCCACCGAATCAATTTCCGGGGTCACCGAATGCGAAAGCAATAATACATCCTTATCATCAATAAGTTCTTTTTGAATCTGGGCCATGTGGCTGGTCATAATCGGGCAAATAGTTTGGCAGGTAGTAAAAAAGAAATCGGCAACATAAATTTTATTCTTATAATCGTCTTGGGTAACGGTTTTTCCATTTTGATTGATTAAAGAAAAATCGGCGATTTTATGATACTTTTTTTGATATTGAAGGGTACTATCAACCAACTCCGTACTTACCATAGCCGGTTGGTAAATGGGAAGCGGTTGATAAACATTTAGTGTGTTATAAATGATGGCGACTATAATAACCGATATAACCAAAAAAACAATTCCGAAGCGTTTATAATCTTTAAAAAAGGAAAGCATTTGTTATATTTTAAGACTTATCAGTAAGAATGGAGTGCAAAAATACGACACATCAGTAATAAATAGGTTTTTTTAACAATCAAAATTGGTTTAAAACTGCCTTAAAAAGAAAAATCACAAAAAATGAAAAGACTGCTTCCATCCGTATTCTGTTTGTTCACTTTGAGTTTTTTTTGGACAGGATTGTAATAAATTATTTACTAAGATTCAAGAAACTGAAGCCCAATGAAACTTAAACCGTTTATAAAAACCTAATATTCAGAGTTTTCAGAAATCCAAATATTCAATGCGCTTGGCCAATTGATATATAAATCGGCATGGTCGATGTGTCTTCATTGTCTTTCGGGGTGCTTTTTGTTAAATTACATACCAATCAAGGAGTAATTAATAAATCGGTGTTAAAAAACCAAGTAAAGCATTCATAAGTTTTCAAAATGATGTTAAAAGCTTACTTTTGTGCGATTATAAAAAAAACCTAATACATGTCAGTATTTTTAATAAAAGCGGGGCAACTATTATTGAGCCTTTCCATACTTGTCGTTTTACACGAATTGGGGCATTTTATCCCTGCAAAATTATTTAAAACCAGGGTAGAAAAATTCTATTTGTTTTTTGATGTCAAGTTTTCACTGTTTAAAAAGAAAATTGGCGATACCGTTTATGGTATTGGTTGGTTGCCTTTGGGCGGCTATGTTAAAATATCTGGTATGATAGATGAAAGTATGGATACCGAGCAAATGGCATTACCGCCACAGCCTTGGGAATTCCGTTCCAAACCAGCATGGCAACGCTTAATTATTATGCTTGGAGGGGTGACGGTCAATTTTATTTTGGCATTCTTTTTATTTATGATGATGCTTTTTGTTTGGGGCACAAATTATTCCACCAAAGATGATATTAAATATGGCTTTGGAGTAGCAAAAACCTTAGAAACCTATGGCTTTCAACAAGGCGATAAAGTGATATCGGTTAACGGTAAGCCTTTTGAAGCGCTTTCTATAGACATCAATAAATACTTAATGTTCAGAAAGGTTGATAATGTTAAAGTGGAACATCCTGATGGTTCAACTGAAAACATCCAACTTCCAGAGGATATTGGAACAAAGCTTTTTGAAGCGGGCGATATACCTGCGTTAGCGCCTCGTTACCCATTTCAATTAGATTCTGTGGTTGCAGATTCGCCGGCAGAAAAAGCGGGATTGCAAGCAAACGACAAGATTATTGCCGTTAATGGGCAACCAATAACCTATTATACTGATTTAACCTATCAAATTAAAAACAACCCTAGTGGTAAACTAAATGTAGAAGTTGGGCGCGACAATGAAACTAAAAACTTAACCATTACACAAGGCGAAGATAAACTTATAGGTGTCGTTTCAAAAGTTACCGATTTGGATTATGTTAAATTAAACGAACGAGAGTACACTGTTTCTGAGAGTATAACAGGTGGTTTAAGCCAGGGTTATTGGGAAGTTAAAGATTACCTTGCGCAGTTCAAGTATATTTTTACTAAAAAAGGAGCCGCACAAATTGGTGGATTTGCAGCTATTGGGAATATGTTTCCAGCCACTTGGAACTGGCATGCCTTTTGGTATTTAACAGCTTTTTTGTCCATTATGCTTGCCGTGTTGAACCTATTGCCCATACCGGCTTTAGATGGCGGCCATGTGATGTTTTTACTATACGAAATGGTATCAGGCAGAAAACCAGGGGACAAGTTTATGGAATATGCGCAAATGTTAGGTTTCTTTTTATTGATCGCTTTGGTTTTGTTTGCAAATGGCAACGATATTTTTAAAGCCATTTTTAAATAAATTTTTTGAAATTTATATTTGCAATAACTAAAAATATATATATATTTGCGCTCGCTTAAGCGAAAAGATAACACTCCTCCTTAGCTCAGTTGGTTAGAGCATTTGACTGTTAATCAAAGGGTCCTTGGTTCGAGCCCAAGAGGGGGAGCAAGTTAACAGAGAGCCATTCAATAAATTGAGTGGCTTTTTCAGTTTCAGGCTCCATAGTTCAAGGGATAGAACAAAAGTTTCCTAAACTTTAGATTCAGGTTCGAATCCTGATGGAGTCACTGGTTTTAAGGGATTAGATAACTATGGACTTGTTTTTTACAGGTCTTTTTTTGTTTAAAAAGCTAATTTAAAACCGCAGTTGCATCTGTTAAGCCAAGGAAACAAAATACTGTCCAAAAAAAGCCAAGACAAGGAAATGTTAAAACAAAAACAGGAAAAAGCAAGCAGAATCGGAGTCAGAAATGTTAAAATTCCATTAGAAAATTAATTTTAAATTGACAAATTAATTGCTTGCGGATTTAAGGTATTATAACAACGAGAGAAGGTACCAAAGTCTCGACGATGAGACGCTCTCAACAGTTTATCAACAAAGAAAGGAGAAAGCGGCATGATGGCACGAAAGAGGAAAATAGGGTTTTCAACAAAAAGGGCAGGTTATGGGTCTCCCCCCGGACCCCCCTCTTCTGACACCATCATTAAACTTATTTTTAAAGGTTTATTGTCCTAAGGATGGGGGGAAGTATAATAATTGCTTTTAGAGTAAACTAATTCAGCGGTAACTAATTCGCTTAACACTTTTGGTAATATTGGGTTTCGTAAAGACTTCATAAGTGTTCCGTAAAAGGTGAATTAAAAGAGACCATAAATGGGAAGTTAGTAGATTAAAGTTTTGTACTTTGGTAAAAGAGTCCAAAAAACGGCCGTTTTATAGGACTTTAAAATCGTTTTCAATAATTCATATGGGCTTGATAGGGTCACTAACTATATATATCCCTATATTGACCAACAACATATATGATTATTTTAATGCATTAACAAATTAGTGTTTAATGACTATTACCGACTACCTTACAACATTGGTACCATTCTCCCACGATGAACTCAATGACATACTCTCTTATTTTGAAAAGGAATACATCCCGAAAAATAAAGTGTTACTAAAAGAAGGTCAGGTTTGCCATACCTTATATTTTGTGGAACAGGGTATGGGAAGAAGTTATTACCTAAAAGAAGAAGGGAAGGAAATAACGCAATGGTTCTTTGGAGAGGGTAAATTTATGACCAGCGCAGACAGCTTCTTTAATCAAAGCCCTAGCCGTTACTATTTGGAGATTTTGGAAGATTCAATTGTCTATAGTATTTCCTATAAAAAATTGGACTTATTATTAGCAAAATACCACAAAATGGAAAAATTTGCTAGACTCTTGTCCATAGAAATGCTTACGAAAATTGTGCGAAAACTGAATGCCATCCAGTTCCAGACTGCCAGGGAACGCTATGATTATATGATCTCTGAATTCCCGGATATTTCCCATCGTGTTCCCTTAGGCTATATTGCTTCTTACCTTGGGATGACACAGGAAACACTGAGTCGCATCAGAAGAAATGATTTTTAAATGAGTTCTATTTATTATTTTTTTGATATAAATCAAATCGACTTAATGATTTTATCAAGACCTTTGCATTGCAATTTTAAAATCATTTTCAATGTACCCAAACATAGCAAGACCAAGTATCCTCTTCATTGCCCTGGCGTGGTTCGTTCCGGCTATGTCCATGGCGCAACAGCTGGATCCAATTCTAAAGGAACTTATAAGTAAAGGATTGGATAAAAGCCATAGTATCAACGTTCATGATCTTGATACCGAACAGGCAAAAGTCGATCAAAATTTGGCCAAGACCGTATTCCTGCCCAAAGTGACTCTCAATGGGAGCTTCACGCGATTGAATGACGACATCACTTTTGACGATGACACCCAAAACCTCTTGATCGGAACACAAAAACTTCTTATCAAAGAAGCCATTGGTATTCCCTTTTACGATCCATTTCCAGGAAATATCCCTTTAAAAGAGGTTCCTAATCTGCAAAACAAGAATATCTTGAAATCATCCGTGGATTTAGACTGGGTGCTCTTTAGCGGACTTGAAGTTACCAATGCTATCCAAGCGAGTAAACATAAAGAGGCTTCGTTGAATTATGTAGGAAATGCCGAAAAGGATAAAATTGCTTTAAAAATCATAGAGACTTATGATAAACTGGCGTTGGTATATGCCTCCAAACGTGTACTAACTACTTCTGAAAATTACTTGAACGAACAAGAATTCTACGTAAAAAAAGCTATTGGAAATGGTTTGGCAACTCCTATAAGTCGAAAAAAAATTGAATTGGCACAGCAACAATTAGCTTCAAAGGAATTGGAATTTAATCATAATAAAACGGTATTGATAGAAGTGCTGCACCAACTCACTGGTGAAAGCAGGGAGAATTTAGCCCTGCTCGATCCGCAATTGCAGTCTTTTTCAACCACTTCGGTATCAGGCACTGAAAAACGTAATGAAATAAAAGCATTGGAGGAAGCCGAAAAAGCGTCACTTTATAAATCTAAAATGGAAAAAAGCAATTTTATACCAAAGCTTGCCTTAAAGGGACATTATGAATTTATAGAAGATGACCTCTCCTTGCTAGACCCAATATGGTTTATTGGGGCTGGCATTAAATGGAATGTGTTCGATGGTTTTCAGTCCCAGTTAAAAAGTAAAAAATCCACAATTGAAAGCCAGAAATATAGGGAACAAATAGAAGAAGCCGAGGAAATGATAGCATTAAGCATCATCGAGGCACAACTCACCTATGAGTCCTCCCTTCAAAATACCAAAATAGTCCAAAAAGAAATCGATCTGGCCAGTGCCACGTATAACATGGTCGATAAACAATTCAAAAACAACCTGGCTCCCATAAATGACGTACTTGATGCGTTGACCGATTTGGAAAAAGCCAATTTTAAATTGCAGGAGTCTTTTTTCGGTCAGCGAAGAGCTATAGCAAACCTGCTACATGCCAAAGGCATACTTACCTCCTTTTACAATTAAAACAGCATAAAGAAAATGAACACAATCAGAAATATTTTTATAGGCAGTATCGCAATCATAGTCTTAAATTCTTGCGGAAACACTGATTCAATTACCCCGTACAGGGGCAAGGTTAAATTTGAAACCATCTCCATAAGTAGCAAACTGGCGGGCAGAATCAGCAAAATTTATGTAGAAGAAGGCCAGGATGTAAAAAAAGGGGACACGCTTGCCCTTATCGATATTCCGGAAATCAATGCAAAAATGACACAAGCAAATGGTGCCATCAGAGCTGCGCAGGGCCAATTGGACATGGCTTATAACGGTGCTACCAAGGACCAATTAAACCAAATCAATGGCCAACTAAATTCCGGTAAGGCCCAATTGGAATTCGCAAAGGAATCCTTCAACAGAATGCAAGCCATGTATCAGGATTCTTTAATAACCCAACAACAATTTGATGAAGTAAAAATGAAACTGGATATTGCAAAAGCACAAGTAAACGCGCTGGAGGCAAAGCGTAACGAGGCCATAAATAGTGCCAGAATAGAGCAGATAGATCAAGCAAAAGGGCAACTGGATCGTGCCATTGGCGCCAAGGATGAAGTTGTTTCCGCTTCCAATGAAAAATATGTAATTGCACCTACTAATATGTCAGTGGAAACCATTAGCCTAAAGGAAGGGGAATTGCTTTCGCCCGGTTTTACGCTGTTCAATGGTTATGAAAAGAGCCGTATGTATTTCCGCTTTACAGTACCCGAATCAAAAGTGTACGATTTTGAAGTGGGCAAACCCCTAACACTTATCAACCCTTATACCAAAGAAGAGATCAATGCTAAAATTGTAGCCATAAAGCAACTGGCGCAGTACGCCGAAATTACAAGCACAGCACCTTTATACGAACTGTCCGAATCTATTTATGAGTTGAAGGTAGTCCCAACTTCCAGTAGCACCAGCCACTCGTATTATGCAAATGCGACCATCCTAATTAAAAAGTAAAGGGCATGAAACGAGCATGCTAAAAGCTTCATTGCCCAAGGGAATGATTAATAGCGAACAGCATGTGTCCTATAAAAAACAATAAATATAAACACATGAAAAAATTTTTAAGATTACTCCGCATAGAGTTTAAGCGTATTTTTTCAAATGATGTAGTGCTCGCTATCTTTTTTGGAGCACCCATTCTCTACGGTATTTTATTCGGTTATGTATATCAGCAAGCAAAGGTGGTAAATCTGCCTATTGTGATTATAGATCAGGACCACAGCCCTACCACTGATAAAATTATCGATGCCTTTGAGGACAATGAAGCATTATTGGTAAAAGATCTGCGGTACACCCCTGGCAATATTATGGAAGAAATGCCTCTGGAACAATATGCGGCAGTGATTACTTTGCCATTTAATTTTGAAGCGGACATCCTGCAAAAACGACATCCCGAAATACGGGTCGATCTGAACATGGCCAATATTTTGAATGCCAATACAACCAGCAAGAACATACAATCGGTCTTGCTGACAATAAACGCAGGAATAGAAATAGAGGGACTTAAAAAACAAGGCCTGCACCCCAACCAGGCCTTGGCCGCTTATGAAAGCTTTAAGATTAATTTTAATAAACTATATAATTCCGCTGGAAACTATGTGACTTTTATGCTTCCCGGTTTACTTGCCGCCATCATGCAACAGGTTATATTCTTGGCGTTGGCATTGGTTTTTGCCAGGGATTTTGAAGATGGGTATTTTGGGAATCTGGTACAGGAAAGTAAATGGTCTTTGTATCATATCGTTCTTAAATCCGCCCCATTTTTACTAATGATCCCTTTTATGTGGATTATTGTAAGTCTGTTGATACCCTATTTTAATATTGATGCGGCCATTTACAATTTTCCTATGCTGGTTTTGGCAACGCTGTTAACCTTGGCTTCCATGTTTATAGGCATGTTGTTTTCCATTGCCATCCCAAGCCAATTAAAAGCCACCGAACTTTTGATGGTAATTTCCACACCGGCTTTTATACTCAGTGGGTTTACCTGGCCAACACTGGCATTTCCCGATGCCATTGCGAACATTGCCCAATATATTCCATCGACGCAGTTTTTGAGTGGATTCAGGAAAATAGCTTTTTACGGAGGGGATCTATCATCCATTAAACCAGAAATAAATATGTTATTGCTTATCATATTGGTAACATTCCTGGCTATGGTCGCATTGCTACAATTCAAGATATACTCGTTTAGGAGAAAACAAAACGGTCTTTTAAACGAAACTCAAAGCTAGTGTTGTGTTAAGCCTGTTGTCTCGGTTAAGCCGCCGTTATTTTTTGTCAGATCAAGACAAAAAATTATTGCATAGCCGTAGCTACGGAATCATTTTTTAACGCAGAGCTGGCGAAAAAGAACAAGGCTTGGGCCGGCTAAAACAGGCTTAACACAACGCTTGATCAAATGAAAGAAGAAAAACCGAAGCGTGACAGCGACAGAAAGTATTCCTCCGATGTTCTTGGAGATAGGTTTGGCAAAGTAACATTATCGCTCTAGAGAAACTGGTCCATAAAAAGATGTTTGGATGGATTACAGACAATTTTAATCCCCTCCAGTGGGTTTTGATACCCCGGATCTTGCATCGAATAAACAGGCATTTTCCTGTTCATACCTTGTGGGCTTGCCCCGAGGTTCTTGATTAAGAGTACAATGCTGCCTAGCAAATGAAACGCCCATGGTCAAATTTTATTCACACAGGGAAATGATTGTCAAAGCGTTCCATCTTACCTATAAAAAAATATAAACAGATGGAAAAGAAGTAAGAACAACATATAGTCAGAATTCTATTGGCAATTTGGTTTATGTGGGATATGGCCACTTAAGTTTATGCCTAGACCAAACAGTTATTTTTTTGTGACCGTTCAGCACCACTTTAAGGATAGGGTTAAATAAAAGTTAAACTATGATACAAAAAATGAATGAACGTTCATTTTTTTCATATATTTGCATCAGAATCAAAAAGTCATGAGCGCAGTTCCAAAAAGCCAGATCAAAAAAGAAGCACTTGTAAGAGCTACCATAAACCTTGTAAACAACAATGGTTTTCATGCGGCCCCTATGGCCAAGATCGCTAAGATGGCAGAGGTTTCCCCAGGAACCATCTACCTCTATTTCGAAAATAAACAAGACCTAATAAATCAAGTCTATATCGACGTGAAGGCTGCATTTAGCAAATTCGCTTTTAAGGATTACCAAGAAGATTTTTCGGTAGAAAAAGGTTTTGAAAATATCTGGAAGAATATTGCCGAATTCAAATTAAAAGAAGTTGAAGAAGCCATGTTTCTGTCTCAATGCGATAACACACCCATGATAGATGAACCCAGCAGAAAGGAAGGCTTAAAACACCTGCAACCTTTGTTGAACCTTTGGGAACGCGGGCAAAAGGAAGGGATCATTAAACCGGTTTCCCCTTATATGCTTTATGCATTCAGCATCTATCCTATCGCTTTTTTAATGAACATGCAACAGCGTGGGCTCTATGAATTAACACCGGTACATATAAATGAAGCCTATGAAATGGCATGGAACAGTATAAAAATTTAAAATAAAAAACGATGAAAACAACAAGAACGATAAATTTAAGGAACAGACCAAAAGGAAGGCCCGAGTTAACGGATTTTGACTTTACCACTTCAGAAATACCGGAATTAAAGGACGGAGAGGTTTTGCTAAGCTCTAAATATGTTTCTGTAGACCCCTATTTAAGAGGTAGAATGAGCGATGCGCCATCCTATATCGAGCCTTTTGAACTCGATAAACCAATGGCTTCCGGTATGATTGCTGAAGTATTGGAATCTAAGAATAGTAACTTTAGTACAGGAGACTTCGTGTCTGGGATGCTACAATGGAAAGAAACACAGATAGCAAAAGCCGATGGGCTTATTAAGGTCGATCCAAATAAAGCACCCCTTTCTGCATATCTTGGAATTTTGGGCATGACAGGGCTTACCGCCTATCTTGGGCTAACGGAAATAGGAAAGCCTAAAAAAGGGGAGACCCTAATCGTATCCGGTGCAGCGGGTGCTGTGGGTAGCGTCGTGGGCCAAATAGGGAAAATCCTTGGCTTACGGGTAGTGGGAATTGCCGGGACCGATGAAAAGGTTGACATGCTCAAATCCGAATTCGGTTTTGATGAAGGTATCAATTACAACACCACTGAAAATATGACCGAAGCCATTGCGAAGGCATGTCCCGATGGTGTCGATGTCTATTTTGACAATGTTGGTGGTGCCATCTCTGATGCTGTACTCTTCAACATCAATAAATTCTCCAGAACCGTTAACTGTGGCGCCATCTCTGTATACAACAACACCGAACTGCCAAAAAGCATTAGCGTACAACCATTTCTGGTAAAGAAAAGTTCTTCTATGCAAGGTTTCGTGATCTTCGATTATGTGGACAAACACCCTGAAGGCATCAAACAATTGTCAGCATGGTTACATCAGGACAAACTAAGCTATACTGAAACGATAAGAGAGGGATTTGAAAATATACCACAAGCCTTTTTGGATCTTTTTGACGGAAAGAACAAAGGGAAAATGGTAGTAAAACTATAAAAAAATAAACAGATATGAACAATTTTGAATTTAAGAACCCAACCAAAATATTGTTTGGGAAAAGCCAAATAGAAAACATTAAAAGTGAAATCCCTAAGGATGCCAAAGTATTGATGTTGTATGGCGGGGGAAGCATTAAAAAGAATGGTATTTACGAACAGGTAATCACTGCGCTTGCAAACCACGAGGTTGTGGAATTCGGCGGGATTCCTGCAAACCCGGAATATGCCGTCCTTATGAAGGCGCTAAACGTGATAAAAGCGAAAAATATCACCTATTTGCTGGCTGTTGGAGGAGGGTCTGTGATAGACGGTACCAAATTCCTTTCTGCTGCCGCCTTATACGAAGGTAAAGAGCCTTGGGATATACTTACCAATAATATCCCTACGCTTAAAGGCATGCCTTTTGGAACGGTACTGACCTTACCGGCTACAGGATCTGAAATGAACTCCGGAGCCGTAATCACCAGGGAAGACACCAAAGAGAAACTGGCCATGGGAGGCGCAGGATTATTCCCTGAATTCTCGGTACTGGATCCGCAGGTGATACACTCTATCCCTCACAGGCAATTGGTAAATGGAATTACCGATGCTTTTACACATGTTTTGGAACAATACCTTACCTATCCTGCCGGCGCCAATCTTCAGGATAGATTTTCAGAAAGTATTCTCCAAACGCTTATAGAAGTGGCTCCTAAAATCCTGGAAGACCAGACAGACTACGCGGCAGCTTCCAATTTTATGTGGAGTTGTACGATGGCCCTTAACGGCCTGATCCAGAAAGGAGTTCCAACAGACTGGGCAGTACATGCCATGGGGCATGAACTTACCGCCCTTTACGGGATTGACCACGCACGAACCCTGGCGGTGATCGCACCGAGTCATTATGAGTATAATTTTGAATCGAAAAAAGAAAAACTGGCACAATATGGCGAGCGCGTTTGGAATATTACCGAAGGATCTACAGAAGATAAAGCAAGAGCTGCGATTAAAAGAACAGAAGCTTTCTTTAATGAGCTGGGAATAGACACCAAACTATCCCAATATACCGAAGATTATGAAGGTACTGCCGAGGAGATCTCAAAAAGATTTAAAGCCCGTGGCTGGGAAGGTCTTGGTGAACACAAAAACCTTACACCAAAAGATGCAGAGAAGATTGTAAAAATGGCATATTAAGGCATATTAAAATGAAAAAGATCACATTTCTGTTGTTGGCACTTAGCTTTAGTGGCTTTGTGGCAACCGCACAAACATTAAAAACACAAATAGAAAATAGTAACCCATAAAAATAAAGAATATGAACGTATTATTTGTACTGACATCCCATGACCAATTGGGAGACACTGGAAAGAAAACCGGATTTTGGATCGAGGAGTTTGCAGCGCCTTATTACAACTTGCTTGATAAGGATGTAAAAATAACCGTGGCAACGCCAAAAGGTGGAAAAGCGCCTATTGACCCTAGCAGTGATACCGAGGATGCCCAAACCGAGGACACCAAACGTTTTAAAAACGATGAAGCTGCACAAAAAGTGATTGACAACACTAAAAAGCTATCCGAAGTGAACGCGGAAGATTTCGACGCCATCTTCTATCCGGGTGGCCATGGCCCGCTTTGGGACCTTGCCGAAGATAAAACGTCCATAGCGTTGATCGAAACTTTTAATGAACAGGAAAAACCGATCGCTTTTGTATGTCATGCACCGGCTGCTTTAAAAGCTGTGAAAAATGCTGAAGGAGAACCCTTGGTAAAAGGAAAAAAAGTCACAGGGTTTACCAATTCTGAAGAAGAGGCAGTACAGTTAACCCATGTGGTTCCATTTTTAGTGGAAGATATGCTGAAGGAAAATGGAGGCATTTACTCCAAAGCAGCTGATTGGAATGTTCATGTGGTTAAGGACGGAAATTTGATTACCGGACAAAACCCGGCATCTTCCAATAAAGTGGCCGATACATTATACGCGTTGATTAAATAACAACAGCGCACTTATTTTACAGCCTGTAGCCCTTAGGGATACAGGCTTAATCCATGAAATAGATTTGATACAACTGTTGCTGCTTGGTTAATTTGTAACTAGTTGCCATTCTTGATTATATGCCTATAAAAATTAGAAAAAGTTTAAATGATTTCTTCGAAAAAATCACTTAAACAATGAAAAGTTAAATCCGTCTTCTTCTAATTTTTTATATTTTCTGTAGTCAAATTTATAAAGAAAAGCCCCTTTTTTAGAACCCGATCTATCTTTTTCATTTAATGGAATAAGCAGATTTAATGACAATACTTTTTTTCTAAAGTTTCTTGAATCCAACGTTTTTTGATGGATGACTTCATACAGATTCTGTAATTGGGGAATGGTAAATTTTTTGGGTAATAGTTCAAAACCAATGGGATAAAACTTAGATTTTCTTCGCAGCCTGTCCAAAGCATCCTTAACCATGTCGTCATGGTCTAAAACAAGTTGAGGAAGTTTATCAACCTCATACCATAAGGCACCATGTTTTTCAACCAATTTTTTGTCATATTCCTGAATTCGAATTAAAGCATATTGTGCGATGGAAATACATCGGGCACCCATGTCTCTGTCTACCTCGGTGTAGGTTTTAAGTTCTTCCATAAAAATATGGTCTAAGCCTGTAATTTCCTCAAGAACCCGACGCGCTGCTTTGTTGGCATTTTCATTGGGTTTAACAAAACTTCCAATAAGCGATAAAACACCTTTAAAGGGCTTTACACGTCTTTCAAAAACAAGTAGTTTTAAAATGCCATCGTCAAAACCAAATATAATACAATCGGTCGCAATATAAATTTTCTCTTCATTTGCGTACCAATCTTTTATATGTTCTTGAGTTGTCATTATTTATTGATTTAAAAAATGGTAACTAATCAGTTTTCAAACTGAAATTCATTTTTAGCGATAAGTTTCAACGCTTCTGATACGTTCATTCCATTTTT
>NZ_JBFVFE010000065.1:0-21417 GCF_052728615.1 Mariniflexile sp.
ATTTTGATTAACGAGTAACGAATTTTGATTAACGAGTAACGAATTTTGATTAACGAGTAACGAATTTTGATTAACGAGTAACGAATTTTGATTAACGAATGATGAATACTGAGACTGCAAACTGCGACTGTAAACTTTTAACAATGATTACTAAAATAATAATATTTTTGCCAAACACATAAACTAATAAACTTTTAAACGCATAAACTTTCAAATAACCTCATAAACTTTCAAAACAAAAAATGTACGCCATACTTAAAAAAGAAATAAACTCGTTTTTTGCATCGCCCATCGGGTATTTGGTCATTGCCATTTTCTTGTTGCTTAACGGGTTGTTTTTATGGTTGTTTAAAGGGGATAGCAATATTTTGGATTACGGATTTGCCGATCTATCGGCGTTCTTTTTATTGGCGCCTTGGATATTGATTTTCCTGATTCCCACGGTAACCATGCGCAGTTTTTCCGATGAAAAAAAACAAGGCACTTTAGAATTGTTGCTTACGAAACCTATAACGCACATCAACATTGTTTTAGGTAAATATTTTGGCGCGTTTGTTTTGATACTAATCGCCTTAGTGCCTACCTTACTGTATGTTTACACGGTGTACCAATTAGGAAATCCTGTGGGTAATTTAGATATTGGCAGTACGTTGGGTTCGTATTTCGGACTGTTATTTTTAATTGCTGCCTATACAGCCATTGGCGTATTTGCCTCTACCCTTTCCGATAATCAAATTGTGGCGTTTATAGCATCCGTATTTATATGTTTGGTGTTTTATATTGGTTTTGAAAGTATGGCAGATGTTACCTCCAGTAATTTTATGGAACAATTAGGCATGAACACCCACTATAAAAGTATGAGCCGCGGGGTGTTGGACACACGGGATATCATCTATTTTTTGAGCATTACCCTGTTCTTTTTAATGCTCACAAAACTCAATATTAACAAAGAAATGAAATGATTTTAACTCCACTATTTGTTGTTTTTTTAATAGTCGTTTTCCTTTTGGTTTGGGCATTTACCAATACCATAGACAAGCGTAAATGGCTCAGTTTTTTAATCAGTTTGGCCTTAACGCCTCTTGTTTATTTTTATATATTTTATCCGCTTATAAACATTTTTAGCAGTTACCACCATGAAAAACATTTTGATGCCGAAGCTTGGACAGAAAAACCTGCATTGCGTTATGAAATGAGCCATGAAATAACCAATCAAGAACTATTTATGGGCAAAACAAAAAGCGAAGTCCAAGCTATTTTGGGCCCCAGTGAATGGTATGGGTGGGACGACAGCATAAAAGCCAATTCACCCGAAAAATGGAATTATAACTTAGGGTACAAACCCGGTGCCTTTAACCTTACGCAAGAATGCTTGGAATTGGAATTTAAAAACAATAAAGTGTTGAGTACCAAACAATATCAATTGGAAACGAAGTTTGAAAAAAAACAGTAAACATATAATAATCCTATTAGTGGCCTTAGTGGGCATTAATTACATAAGCAGTTTTGTATTTAAACGTTTCGATTTAACCGAGGACAAACGCTATACTTTAAGCGCATCTGCCATTAATGTTATTAAGGATGTAGAAGCACCCATTATTGTAGATGTATTTTTAAGTGGAGATGATTTTCCTGCGGAATTTAGACGTCTTCAAAATGAAACCAAACAATTGCTTGAAGAGTTTTCATCTAAAAACAGCAACATTTTTTTCAATTTTATAAATCCACTGGAAGATGATGCTACACGCGAACGGAACATACAACAGTTAACCGACAGAGGCTTGACCCCCATGCAATTGAGCGTTCAAGAAAGCGGAAAAGCATCACAAGCCATTATTTTTCCTTGGGCACTGGCCAGTTTTAATGACCAAACCGTGATTATTCCGTTGGTAAAAAATAAAATTGGCGCCTCACAACAAGAATTGGTAACCAATTCTGTGCAACATTTAGAATATGCCTTTGCCGACGGATTTAGCAAATTGACCAAACCTAAGCATAAAAAAATAGCTTTTCTAATAGGAAATGGTGAATTAAAAGGAAGATATACTGAAAGTTTTAGAAAAATTTTATCAGAATATTACAAAATAGCACCTTTCACTTTAGATAGTGTTACTAAAAACCCAGAAAGAACTTTAAAACAATTAGATACTTTCGATTTAATTATTTCCGCAAAACCCACCGAAGCCTTTACCGAAGAAGAAAAACAGGTACTCGATCAATATACCATGAACGGGGGCAAAAGTTTATGGCTTATTGATGCCGTAGCTATGGAAAAAGACAGCTTATACAATGCCACTGGCAGTAATTTTGCCGTGACCAGAGAACTAAATTTAACCGATTTCTTTTTTAAATATGGCGTGCGTATCAATCCGGTAATTGTCAGTACGCTTTACTCGGCACCCATTACTTTGGCTATGGGCGAAGGCAGTGAATCGCAATTTCAGCATTTGCGCTGGCCGTATTCGCCTTTAGCATCTGCAAATAGTAGCCATCCCATAGTAAATAATTTAAATTTGGTAAAGTTCGATTTTGCCAACCAAATTGACACCCTTAAAAACAGCATAAAAAAAACCATTTTACTTGAAAGTGCCCCGTTAACAAAGCTTGAAGGCACCCCACGGGAAATAAGTCTGGAAGTGGTAACCCAAGAATTGGACCCTGCCACTTTTAACAAAGGCAACCAGAATTTAGCGGTTTTGTTGGAAGGTGAATTTACTTCGGTGTATGCCAATCGTGTAAAACCGATTCAACTGAAAAATAATGAAGCCAAAAGCGTTCCAACAAAAATGGTTGTCATTGCCGATGGCGACGTTATAAAAAATGATGTTTATAAAAACGTGCCGCAAGAACTGGGTTTTGACCGATGGACCGGACAAACCTATGGAAATAAAGAATTTTTGCTGAATGCCGTTAATTACCTTTTGGATGATGACGGACTTATAAACATTCGTTCAAAGGAAATAGATGTGGCTTTTTTAAACCAGGAAAAGATCGCTGACGAAAAAACCAAGTGGCAATTGATAAATATTCTGTTTCCATTACTGATTTTAGGGGCTTTTGGAGTTATTTTCAATTTTTTAAGAAGAAAAAAATACGCCCATTAATACGCAAAATCCTTTGTGAAGATTACTACTTTCGTAGGAATGAATGTTAATAAGTTTGTTTCCAATTTCAGTCTGTATGGAATATATTTGTAAGTAGTATAATTTAAAAGATATTAAATGAAACATCCTTCACTAAATTTTCTTTCAAACAACGAAATGATTAATAGCGAACAGTCCCGATAGCTATCGGGATGACCAATAAAAAAAAATAAAAATAACAGATGAAATTTATAGTATCAAGTACCTATTTATTAAAACAATTACAGGTTTTAGGTGGCGTTATCAATAGCTCGAACACCTTACCTATTTTAGATAATTTTTTATTTGAATTGGATCATTCCACTTTAACAGTTTCTGCCAGCGATTTAGAAACCACCATGGCGTCTTCATTAGAAGTTGAAAGCGAAAGCAAGGGAAGTGTTGCCATTCCTGCACGCTTGCTTTTAGAAACTTTAAAAACCTTCCCAGAGCAACCCTTGACCTTTATTATTGAAGATAACAATACCGTTGAAATCAGCTCCAACTATGGTAAATATGCCTTGGCTTATGCAGACGCTAAGGAATTCCCGAAAGCAGTGTCCTTGGAAAATCCAAGTAAAACCGTAGTGGTTGGCGATGTATTGGCAACCGCGATAAGCAAAACTATTTTTGCTGCAGGAAATGACGATTTGCGCCCGGTGATGAGTGGCGTGTTCTTTCAGTTTTCAACAGAAGGTCTAACGTTTGTGGCCACCGATGCCCATAAATTGGTGAAATACACGCGTGAAGATGTAAAAGCAAACCAAGTAGCGGAATTCATCATGCCTAAAAAACCTTTGAATTTATTGAAAGGGATATTAACTGATAGCGAAAATGAAGTAACCATTGAATATAACGATTCGAATGCGAAATTCACTTTTGAAAACTCGGAATTAATCTGTCGTTTGATTGATGGCAAATACCCAAATTACGAAGCGGTTATCCCTAAAGAAAACCCAAATAAATTGGTTATTGACAGAACACAATTTTTAAACTCGGTGCGTCGTGTTAGTATTTTCTCCAACAAAACCACCCATCAAATACGTTTAAAAATTGCAGGTGCCGAACTTAATATTTCCGCAGAGGATATTGATTACAGCAACAAAGCCGAAGAACGTTTAACCTGCGACTACCAAGGTGACGATATGCAAATTGGTTTTAACTCCCGTTTTTTAACGGAGATGTTGAACAATCTTAATTCTGATGATGTCCAGTTAGAAATGAGCATGCCCAACAGAGCCGGTATCTTAACGCCTATTGACGGATTGG
Organism: Mariniflexile sp.; assembly: GCF_052728615.1. Classification (NCBI taxonomy): domain Bacteria; kingdom Pseudomonadati; phylum Bacteroidota; class Flavobacteriia; order Flavobacteriales; family Flavobacteriaceae; genus Mariniflexile; species Mariniflexile sp. The sequence goes on from NZ_JBFVFE010000065.1 coordinate 4,392, forward strand.
ACGATGGCGAACAAGTGACCATGTTGGTAATGCCTGTAATGTTGAATAACTAACAAATTCCTGCGCAGGCAGGAATCCCATAGATAAAATGATTGAATGACAGTATATCCCCGTAGCGCTCGTTGGGTGCACGACAAATTTCCCCCGCTAGCGCTCGTTTGCAACGAGTGCTTTCCTAAGTTGACGGGCACTCATTTCAAACGAGCGCTAGCAGGGGGTTTTTTAAAATTATTCCTCACTGTTTTTCATTACCAAAAACGGAATATCACTAGTACATGCAATATCTTCAAAAGTGTGCCTGTTAAATAAACGTTGAAAAAACGTATGTTTGTTTATGGCCATGGCAATCATTTTAACATCATGGCGTTTTGAATATTCCAAAATAGTTTCGCAAACGCTCTTTTTTTCGTCTACATGCAAATATTCAAATTTTGGATCTTTAAAATTCAACCTAAAAAAATCAATATCCTTGCTTATTTCTTCTGCAAAATCGTCATCATTAATGGCATGCAGAATATAAAGCTGACTTTTATTCAATAACAGCATCTGTTTTAATTGCCGCAAATCCTCTATTTTATATAAATATTCAAAACTAGTAGTAAAAGCTATCTTATCAATATTAGTAAAAGTACAATCATCTGGTATTGCCAAAACAGGTACATTACCGCGTTGAATCACTTTTATGGTATTGCTTCCAAAAAGCACTTTAGCCAACCCCGAAGCACCTTTGGTGCCCATAATGATTAGATCGATTTGCTGTTTTTCTGAAACTTGATTTATGGAATCGATGAAATTATCATAGTCCACAATAGATTCAAAATAATGCTTCTCGTTATTATACTTCTTGGCGATTTTCGCAATGATGTTAGAAATGGATTTTTTTGCTGCATCTACAATGGTATTATAAATAGTTGCGGAAGAATTTACAACCATCATATCGTCTGAAATAAATGAAGATGCTTTTTGCACATTGAGTATATAAAAATCACATGTTTCATTTCTAAACAATTCCATAGCATAATTGATGGCATTAATGGAATTTTTAGAGAAATCCGTTGGCAATAATATCTTTTTCATCGATTAAAATTTTATTTTCATTAAATCTGTAATCAGTATTTTAGTGATAATACTATAGCCATTCATCTTCAACGCACTTAAACTTTTTTATTGGCTAAAAAATGACATGGGTTCCTTAGTAAAACAAAATGTTTGACAAGTAAATATAAAATTGGTTTGAAAAAAAAACTATGACAATTATCAGCTACCAAAAGAGGCGATTTTAAACAAATAAAAATTAGCATACTATTTTAAAGCATTGTATTTTCGGCACAATAAATGCAAATGCCCACGTTAAGAACTTATACCTATATTTATATGATGCGAATATCCTTTATTGTTTTTTTTCTTCTCCTAGTTTCTACTGATATCCATGCACAAAATAATGCCATTGCTGCGGGCGAAAAACTAACTTATGCCGCATCGTACAATATGTCGGGCGTTCTTACGGATATTGCCCAAATAACGATGGAAGCCACTGAAGTTAAAACTTCAAAAGCGACACTCTTAAGGCTAAAATGTACAGCAGCCACTTATAGTAAATGGGACAACTTCTTTAAAATTAGAGACTTGTATGAAAGTTATGTAAATCCAACAAACATGACTCCTTATTTATACAATCGAGATGTTAACGAAGGAAGTTACTTTAAAAATGAGAAATACACTTTCAATCCTAAAACCAATACGGTAAAATCTGTTCAGAAGAAAAAGAATAACAATGTTGAAGAAAAAAATCTTACCATAAACTCGGGAACCAAGGACATTGTGTCTACCATTTATTATATGCGTACCCTTGATTATAAAAACATGTCTGTTGGTACCCGTAAAACCTTTGTAATTTTATTTGATAGAGAGGAAATAAAGGGGCTGATTACCTATTTAGGGAAAGAAACTTTAACGACTGCCATTGGCAAAAAAGAATGTTATAAATTAGCAGTAGGCTCTAGCGATACCAAGGCTTTGCAAGGAACCAACAGCAATTTTATATGGCTAACCGCTGATGAAAACAAGGTTTTGGTTTATGGTAAATTCAAAATACCCGTGGGCAATGGCGAAATAAAAATTAAATCGGCTTCAGGTTTAAAAAATTAAAAGGATCAAGATGATAAAAACATGCACCATTTTAGCCGTTATATTTGCTGCACTTACTTTGCTGCTGGCTGTTCTGCCTATTTCAAATTTGGCTATTTTCCCCGGTATTGCGGCGCTTATTTTTACTTTAATGGCATTTTATTTATCCAAAAAAACAGGAGAAGTAAAAAAGATTATCCAATTCACATTTTTTTTAACAATTTCCGCTTTGGCGATAAGCACTTACAAAGCTTTTTTTACTGAAATTGAAGTGGCAAGTACTGAAGTGCTAGATGCAAAAGAAGATCAATTTGAAGAAGAAGCCATTGAAGAGTTAGAAGGTTTGGAAATTGAAAATATTGATATGGATGCCCCTGAAACTGAAAATTTGGAAACTCAAAATTCTGAATTAGAAGATATTCAAATTAAACAGTAAGCAATTTCTTCTTTTTTTGTATGTTTGTACAACTAACCATAAAATGAAACAGGCATATAAAATATTTTCCTCAACTTAAGGAATGTTTAATTGCAAGTTACATCTGGAATAAATTGTTAAACATACATGAAATCCTTTTGCATCCTCTCAATATTGTCGCTATTAGGTACGTGTTCGTCACCAAAATACACTACAAGAATCCAAAACATAAAAGACGGTATCCAGTTGGCAGACAGCACATTAATTGTTAATTATGCCAATACCATTACTTCAGAAGAATTAAGTACCCTTTTATATAAATTTTCGTCACCAGATTTTGAAGGCAGAAAAGTGGGTGAAAAAGGGCAGAAAAAGGCTGCGGAATTTTTGAAATCCTATTATGAAAACGAACGCATTCCATCTCCTTTTGGTGGTACAAACTATTACCAAACCATTCCAAAAAGTTTTTTTTCGAATGGTATTAAAGCCTCTGAAAATGTACTCGCTTATATTAAAGGCAGCGAAAAGCCAGATGAAATTTTGATTATATCTGCCCATTTAGACCATTTGGGGATTAATGCTGACGGACAAATAAATTGCGGTGCAGATGATAATGGCTCTGGAACCGCTGCCATGATGGAAATAGCACAGGCATTTAATAGCGCTAAGAAAGAAGGCCATGGCCCAAAAAGAAGCATTCTATTTCTACACCTTACGGGCGAGGAATTAGGGAAAAAAGGCTCCGAATTTTATACTTTGTATCCCGTATTTCCTTTAAAGAACACCATTACAGATCTTAATATAGATATGATTGGAAGAGTTGATGAGAAGCATGCAAACAACAAAAACTATCTGTATTTAATAGGATCGGACCGGTTGAGCAAAGAACTTCATTATATATCTGAAAGAATAAATAACAGTTTTTTTAACATCCATTTAGATTATAGGTATAATGCGGAAAGAGAAAAAAACAACTACTATACCAGATCCGACCATTATAACTTTGCCTCAAATGGCATCCCTGTGATATTCTATTTTAATGGTGAACATGCCGATTACCACCAACCATCGGACACTCCGGACAAAATAGAATATAAATTATTGGAAAAACGCACCAAACTGATTTTTGCTACTGCATGGCAAATAGCCAATCAAGAACATCGGGTAGCGGTAGATACTGAAAACCTATTGTTAAAATAACAGGCAAACGAAATAAATTACAAAAAAAGAAAATTCCAAAAACAAAAAAAAAGACTACTGAATACCATAAGTAACATTCCCCTCTTGGGAGGGGCCAGGGGGTGGGTCGTGCCATGTAAAAAAAGTGAGCTTTAGTAGAAATTATGATATGAATTGAATGTGTAAAAACCCACCCCTAGCCCCTCCAAGGAGGGGAAGAACTCTAATTTATGTTTCAAGTTTTTAGAATCTTTCGTAAACTGTTTTGAATTGATCCCTTAACATAAATTTCAGTACTACATAACATGCGCAACGTTCCCCTCTTGGGAGGGGCCAGGGGGTGGGTCGCACCTTGATAAAATAGTGGGTTTTGAATGAACTTTATTTTTCGTTCATTAGTGGTAAAATAATCTGAAAATAAAAGTATGTGTTTTCACTTGTTGAACTCATTTAAAGTTTTTCAATTGGCTAAAAAATTATCCTTTTGCACCCATTTTTTACCTTTTTTTAGTTACGTAGCGATGCTATGCAACTAAAAAAAGCCTTCAACTAGTCACAAAATGATTAATTTTCGCCTCAATCCAAAAACTTTAAATGAGTTCGTTAAAATAACCCGAAAATTGTTTTAATTAGTTGATTTTTGTAATATCGCAATTAAATAAATGATTTAGAAAATGAAAAAAATAGCCCTGTTATTGTGTGCCTCCGTTTTTACATTAGGATGTTGCACCTCTCAAAATAAAAACATGCCTAAACCAGATGCCAATCCAGAAGATTATGCCTCTATTATTACAGCAGAAAATTTAAAAGAATCACTCTACACTTATGCTTCAGATGAATTTGAAGGCAGAAAAACCGGAGAGCCGGGACAAAAAAAAGCTGTTGAATTCATTAAAAACCATTATATCTCTTTAGGAATTGAGTCACCCATTGCTGAAGGTGATTATTTTCAAGAAATTCCAGCATCCTATTTTAAAGGCGACATAAAAGATTCTGAAAATGTGTTGGCGTATATAAAAGGAAGCGAGAAACCCGACGAGGTTATTGTTATTTCGGCACATTTAGACCATATAGGAATTTCTAAAAATGGCGATATTAACAATGGCGCCGATGACGACGGCTCTGGCACCGTGGCTATTCTGGAAATAGCAAAAGCCTTTAAAGCCGCTGCCGATAAAGGAAACAGACCAAAACGAACCATCTTGTTTTTGCATGTTACAGGTGAAGAAATTGGCTTGTTCGGTTCGCGTTATTATACAGAGGTCGATCCTGTGTTTCCTTTAAAAAACACGGTAGCAGATTTAAACATCGATATGATTGGGCGTGTGGACCCCAAACATGAAAACCAGCGCAACTATTTATATTTAATTGGCTCAGACAAATTAAGCAAACAACTTCATGAGGTCTCAGAAGCCGTCAACAAAAAGTATTTCAATATGGAATTTGATTATACGTATAATGATGACAACGACCCTAATAGATTCTACTACCGTTCTGATCACTACAGTTTTGCCAAAAACAATGTTCCCGTTATTTTCTATTTTAACGGATCGCACGCCGATTACCATAAACCATCGGACACACCAGATAAGATACAATACGACCTTTTGGAAACCCGTGCACGCTTAATTTTCCATACCGCTTGGGAATTGGCAAATAGAGATGAGCGGATTAAAGTGGATTGAAACTTCCGTATAGGCTTCCAAAAAAGGATAGAATGCTTAATAAGAATACGTATATAAATAAGTTACCTGCAAGCTGAAATGACAAACGCGGAACAAAATATCGAAACGCCATTTAATGAGGAATTCTGTACTCGATTAGAATACCGAATTTGTCATGAATTGAAAAAATCGACTGACCCTGTATTAAAAGGATTTTGGTGCGACGGAATTTCGTGGTTACCGAATGAAAAACAGCTAACTAAAAAGCACGTAAATAATAAACGAAAAATAGAAACTAAAGCGTGGATTGGAAGAACTGGACAGACGGAATTTAAAGCGATTATTAATTTCGGACAAAAAGCTTTGAGTAAATACGCTAAAGGAATGGATTTGACTGACTGCATTCATGATTTAAAATTTCAAGCGGAATGGATTGAAATTGATATTGAGAATAAAAAAATAAAGATAGAACTGAATTAAAAGCAGTAGGTAAGCCGTGTATAAAAAATTACTATTTTTAGATTAACCAATGTTAGTTGCCCGTTTGCTAGCTTCTGATTTTCCTTCGGAAAATCCTCGCACCCAAACACGCCACAGATTATATACGAGAAACGTTGAGGTGTATTAAACTTACTCTGTGGAAAACTGAATTTTAAACTAAATAATCCAAAAATTATTCTTAAATTTGTATCCAAGTAGATACAACATGTATGTTCTTTATTGAGAAAACAACTGAATTTGACAAATGGCTAAAAAAGTTAAAAGACTTTAAGGCAAGGGCGAAAATTTTATTTAGAATTCAAAAATTAGAAACAGATGAACATTTTGGCGATTGTAAAACTGTTGGCGACGGAATTCGGGAAATACGAATAAATTTTGCAAAAGGTTACAGAGTTTATTTCAAGGAAAAGGACGGAAAAATAATTGTTCTTTTGATTGGCGGAAATAAATCAACTCAACAAAAGGACATTGTGAAAGCAAAAGAAATTTGGAAAAAATTAAATAATTAAAAATGGGAACTTCAAGATTTGACATAGCGGATTATTTGGACAATAAAGAAATGATTGCGGAATACCTTAATACGGTTTTGGAAGAAGGAAATAATACAGATGTAATCAATGCCATCGGACATATCGCGAAAGCTATAGGAATGACAAAAATTGCAGAAGAAACTGGATTGAGCAGACCGAGTTTATATAAAGCATTATCCGATGGAGCCAAACCGCAATTTGCGACAATAATGAAAGTATTGAAAGCAATCGGAGGACAAATTCAAGTGAATCCAGCTTCTGCCTGAGTAAATAACGCACCACAACAAAGAACTGATTAAAAAACAAGCTATTTTAAGCAAATTTTAAAGCAAAGTTTTCATAAGGTAATATACTTTTTGACTCCATCCAAAAGCTCCACTATAAATTAAAAGTGCTCACAATAACAAAAAAAGCTTCCCGTTTAAGAGAAGCTTATTTTTGGGTGGAAGACCGGGCTCGAACCGGCGACCCTTGGTACCACAAACCAATGCTCTAACCAACTGAGCTACAACCACCATGTATGATTTAAGAAGCTAAAAACTTCTTTGGTTTTGCTCTAACCTCCCGATAGCTATCGGGATGAGCTACAACCACCATGTAGCACGCATTACAAATGCGAGTGCAAATGTAATTGATTTCCATCTTTTCTACAAAGACTTTTTTCAATATTTTAATTTTGTTTTTGAAATAATTTAAAAACGCTATCTAACTATTTAATATTAAACAAGCTATCAACCACCACATAACGTTCAACCGTAAAGCCTTCAGCATACGCTACACCTACTAAACGCCCTAAATCCCTTGCTCTATATTCAATACTATCGGTAAAATTTTTGCTTGATATAGGGGTTTCTGGCTCTTTGCTGTTTTCATCATAAAATTGTGTTTTATAGGCTAACACCGCTTTCATTTTAAGTTCCATAAACCCGGAAACATCTACCACCAAATCCGGCTCTAAATTTTTCCATTGGATATAGTGGTATACCTGTTTGGGTCGCCATGGTTCTTGCCATGCATCACTATTGCTATCTTTTGTATCAATTTTAATCAACCCACTTAAAAAACAAGCATCACTAACCAATTTGCTGGCTTTTCCATGGTCTATATGCCTATCATCAATGGCGTTACAAATAATAATCTCAGGTCTGTACTTACGAATCATTTTAACAAGCTCTAATTGATGGTATTTGTCATTCACAAAAAACCCATCAGCAAACTCCATATTATCCCTTACGGAAACTCCAAGTATTTTAGTGGCTTCCTTAGATTCCAAATCTCTGGTTTCGGCAGTACCCCGGGTTCCTAATTCGCCACGGGTTAAATCTATAATGCCTACTTTTTTTCCGTTTGCCACTTCTTTTGCCAAGGTAGCGCCGCAACCCAATTCCACATCATCAGGATGTGCCCCAATGGCCAAAATATCTAATTTCATCCCTTAATCAAATTACATTATTTTTCATATTATTCAAATAAACGCTTAAATATTAAACACTTAACAATACTCTCACGTTTTCGTAAACACTTTCCTTATAAAAAAACACTAAACAATCAAAATTTCCTAAAAATTCCAAGTTCATCCAAAGCATGACTTTCGTCATAATTAATAGTTGCATTCTACTATAAATTTACATCATAATTGTTTTAGGCGCTTATGTATCCTGTACTTTAAAAGATAGTGTATCCAAACCAATTAACAAGTTTTGAAACTGCTGTTCGCCATTTAAAGCATCATGTATTTGCAAATATACATAATGGTTTTACTGAAAAACAGAAAAAAAAAGGAAAACGATTTTACAAAAAGATCATTTTACTTAGTTTGATTAAAATGTTGATAAAAAGCGATTTTAACTAATAAAACCGTTTTAGTGAATAGTTGGTTTTTACTCATAAATGTCCTAATCACACGAAGCTAATAGTGAAGAATTCACTAAAGAAAATTAAATAATAGATTACTAATAAATAATTAAAAACTATAACGATGAAAAATATTAAAGTTATTCAGGAGTTACACGATTTAGGAATTACAGGATACCACGAAGTGGTTTACAATCCTTCTTATCAAGAATTGTACGATGCAGAATTATCTTATGCTAGAAAAGGTTTTGAAAAAGGAGCAGATACTGATACAGGTGCTGTTGCCGTTAAGACAGGCGTTTTTACAGGACGCTCTCCTAAAGATAGATATATAGTAAAAGATGATATTACTAAAGACACTATTGATTGGAATAGTGTAAATATGCCAACTTCAAATGAAGTTTATTTAGATTTAAAAGGGTTGGTTTTAGAACAACTTTCAACGTCTCCAAAATTATATGTGGTAGATGCTTTTTGTGGGACAAATGAAGATACTCGCTTAAAAGTACGTTTTGTAATGGAAGTTGCATGGCAAGCACACTTTGTAACCAATATGTTTATTAGACCATCCATTTACGAGTTGGAAAATTTTGGTGAGCCAGATTTTGTCGTCATGAATGGTTCTAAAACAGTAAACCCTAACTGGAAAGAACATGGATTAAATTCTGAAAACTTTGTGGTTTTCAATTTAACTGAAAAAATTCAACTTATTGGTGGTACTTGGTACGGTGGTGAAATGAAAAAAGGCATGTTCTCCATGATGAACTACTACTTACCATTAAAAGGGATGGCTGCTATGCACTGTTCTGCCAACGTGGGAGAAAAAGGTGATGTTGCGGTTTTCTTTGGCTTATCAGGAACTGGTAAAACGACGCTTTCTGCCGATCCAAAACGTTATTTAATTGGTGATGATGAGCACGGTTGGGATGATAATGGGGTATTTAATTTTGAAGGTGGTTGTTATGCAAAAGTTATTGACTTAAGCGAAAAAAATGAACCAGACATCTGGAGAGCTATTAAAAGAGATGCTTTATTAGAAAACGTTGTTGTAGATGAGTATGGAGTCGTAGACTACTACAACCATACAATCACTGAAAACTCCAGAGTTTCATATCCAATTTACAACATCAATAAAATTGTATTGCCTTCAAAAGCGGGGCATGCAAGTAAAATTATTTATTTATCTGCGGATGCGTTTGGTGTATTGCCTCCAGTTTCAATATTGGATGAAGATCAAGCACAATACCATTTTTTATGCGGATTTACATCTAAATTAGCAGGAACAGAAAGAGGAATTACCGAGCCATTACCTTCATTCTCTCCAGCTTTTGGCGAAGCGTTTTTAACATTAAGACCCACCATGTATTCTTCTACATTAGTTGCTAAAATGAAAGAGCACAACGCAAAAGCATATTTAGTAAACACCGGTTGGAACGGAACAGGAAAAAGAATATCCCTAAAAGATACGCGTGCCATTATTGATGCTATTTTAGATGGTTCTATTGATAATGCCGAAACTGTTGATATGCCTTTCTTAAACTTAACAGCTCCAAAAGCGCTGCCTAAAGTCTCTAATATTTTAGATCCTAGAAATACGTATAAAGATGTTGCTGAATGGGAAGTGAAAGCTAAAAAATTAGCTGCTCTTTACATCAAAAACTTTGAGCAATATTGTGATACTGAAGAAGGAAAAGCTTTAGTTGCTGCAGGGCCACAGTTATTGGGACAAGAAGTTTTAAATTAATTTATAAAGTAAAATCACAAATAGAAGAAGCTGTCTCAAGAATTGAGGCGGCTTTTTTTGTGTGTTTTTATGTCATTTATAAAATAGGTAATTCATTTACAAAATTTCTTGCTTTGTGATTTTTGTGCCTTCTTTGTGGAATTTTGTGAAATAGCTTTTGCACAAAGGTTCTCAAAGTTTTAAAAATAAAGTTTCACAAAGATTTTCGAATTTCAAAAACGTTTATATAACTATTGTTTTCACTATTATTAAACCCATTCTTCTTGTTCCTGTTTCGATAAAAATGTCCACGCCACAACTCTTGATATTTTATTGCCATGTCCAAGATGAATGGTTTTTATTTCGGTAGCACCTAATTTCTTTAAAGAATCAAGCATCCCCTTAACCAAATCTTTTTTTGAAACCAATGATGTAAACCAAAAACATTGTTTTTTATGTAATGAACTCTCGTACAAATAATTATGGATAAATGCTTTTTCACCACCTTGATACCACAATTCATGTTGGGTTCCTGCAAAATTTCTAATAAAAGTATCAGTTTCCTTATTTAATCCTTTTAATTTTTTGGTAGTAGCCTCCAAAGCCTCTTGTTCCGATTTATAAAACGGCGGATTACACATGGATGCACAAAACCTATCGGCTTCATTTAATACACCCGTTAAAATTTTGGTGCCATCTTTTTGATACCTTAATGTGATGGATTTGTCCAGTCCGTTTTTATCAATGTTTTCTTGGGCAAAATGCAAAGAATTGTTATCAATATCCGTTCCAACAAAATTCCAATGGTACTCTGAAACACCCAACAAAGGATAAACGCCACTTGCTCCCGTACCAATATCTAAAACCGATCTGTTTTTTTTGATATTTGAGGTTTCTAATAAATCGGATAAATGATGGATATAATCAACCCGTCCTGGAATTGGGGGGCATAAATTGGAGTTAGGGAATTCCCAGTATTTTATATCATAATATGCAAACATTAAGGCTGTATTTAAAGCTTTAACAGCCTTAGGATCTGCGAAATCTATGGTTTTTGTATGGTGCGGGTCCTCAAAGACAAATGCTGTTAATTTTGGTAATGCTTTGCACAATACATCAAAATCATAACCAGATTTATGCTTGTTTTTAGAGTGGAAATTTGAAGTTGTTTTGATGGGTTCTTCCTTTATTGGTTATATTCCTTTTTAAGGGTTTTCTCAATTCTCGAATCTGGAATCAGCCATATAACGGCCACTAAAACGAACATAGTTCCCGAAATCCAAACGCTAAAAAAAGCGCCGATGATTCCAATAACATACAATATAGGGGATACTTTACCTTTTAAATCTTTCCCCAAAGCCTTCGCTAAAATAGAGTCTTTACCATGACTTTTTATAATTAAATTTTGAAGCACAAAGTAGGCTATGGCGGCTGCCAATAATATAACACCGTACAAAAACACGGTGGCTGTCGAGAAATGGTTCTCACCCATCCAACCGGACACAAAGGGTATTAATGAGAGCCAAAACAGCAAGTTTATATTGGCCCATAATATATTGCCCGAAACATGCTTAACGGTTTGGAACATGTGGTGGTGGTTGTTCCAATAAATAGCTATATAAACAAAGCTCAACACATAACTTCCAAATACGGGAATTAAAGGTTTTAAATCTTCAAACTGGCCTTCATGTGGCACTTTTAACTCTAAAACCATAATGGTGATAATAATGGCCAATACACCATCGGTAAATGCTTCTAAACGTCCTTTTGTCATCATGCTTTTTTGTGTTAGTCCGTATGGTTATTTGTTTATTAGTTTATAGGTTTATTGGACGTTTCGAGTAAATAACGAAGTACTTAGTAACCCAATAACTATTTTATAATTTCATTAATTTTCAATCTCGATAGCTATCTGGTTTCTTTTTCTATTGGAATTTTCAAAACTATTAAATTACTAATTATTCTTATACCTTAGCAAAAAAACTTAAATGCTTAAAGCTGTTATTTTCGACATGGATGGGGTCATTATTGAAAGTGAACCTCTGCACCACTACGCTTACCACAATATGTTTAACGATGTAAATGTAAAAGTAAGTGATGGACTTTACGAAACTTTTACTGGAAAATCGACCATTAATGTTTGCAAACAAATCTGTTCTATTTTTGATTTAAAGGAAACACCTGAATATTTAGTCTCTTTAAAAAGAAAACATTTTGATATTATTTTTAATAACGATCAAAATTTTGATTTAATTGAAGGGGTGTTGGATGTTATAAAAGATTACCATAACAACGGATTGACTTTGGTTTTAGGGTCGTCTGCCACCATGCCCAGTATTGAGCGTATTTTTAATCGTTTTGATTTGAACCCTTATTTTAAGGCAAAATTGAGTGGTGCCGATTTAAAACTATCAAAACCGCACCCAGAAATATTTATTGAAGCCGTTAAAGCCTCCGGTTTTAAAGCTGGGGAATGTATGGTTATTGAAGATTCTACCAATGGTATTGAAGCCGCCAAAGCTGCTGGGGTATTTTGCATTGGTTTTGATAGTTTTCACTCCAAAAACCAAGATTATAGTAAAGCAGATTTAGTGGTTAAGGATTTTAAGGAGATTCCTTTTAATAAAATTAAAGCATTATTTTAAAACCGCATATCCAAAATTTACCTTAAATTCAACACACCAAATAATAACATGGTTGTAAACTGTAAAGTCAACATTTGCGGGCAACGTGTATTCATAATTACCGTTAAGCCCTTTTAAAAGGCCTAAGGAAATATAGGTTGAAGCCGATGTATTGGTGGCTAAATAAACTTCTAAAACAGGGCCATTATCTGTTTTAAAATTTGTGAATGAAAGCGTGGTTTTTGCTTCATTTGTAGAAACTTTTCCAGAGGTTGGATGTGCACTTGATACAAAATCACCTTGAAATGTGGAAGTATTATTGGGCGGCATGTCTTCTTCCATTTGCGTCATATCTTTATCCATTGGATTATCAGAACTGGAACACGATTGAAAATAAATTAAAACGACGAATAACAGATAGAAGGTTTTCATAATAATGGTTTTAAAGAATTATCTTGTTAGTAAGAATTATTCTTGTTGGTCGAGTTATAAATAGAAACATTACGAACACCTTGTAAAAAAAACAAAAAACGGTACTTATTTTATGAAAAAGAGATGTCAGGTTTTGAAAACATAAGTTTCGGATATGGGAAAACTTTAAATGAGTTTATACATCATATAGAACCCTCTTACTTCGATTTCATCGAAATTATTTTTAGTTGTGTACATCAAAAAAATATTCCATATAATCAAATAACTACTACTGTAAACCCCTCCACCTATCGGCATACCGAGAAATCGGCACAAGCTATCCCTTTGAAAAAAGGGGAGGAATTATTTAAGATCCCTGCGGGAATAGTTGAGGTTAATGAATTTTTGACAAGCCTTTAAATAGTAAGCAATTATAGCTCTTTATCTTGTTTTGCTTTTTGGATAATGGCTTTCAATCGGTCTTTTCTAAGTTGCTCTCCTTCTTTTTTCTTGTTCTTCTTTTGAGCCATTAACTTAGAATGCTTCGCCTTGTTTCTTGTGTTTTTATCCCGACCTGTTTTTGCCATAATCAAAACTTACTTCTTATAAAACTTTGCGTAACCTCTGTAAGCAAAAAAGCCTAATAAAATAACAACGCCTACAGCAATGGCAATCGTATTAAAACTCGCTATTTGCTGACCGCTTTGGTAGGAATGCAATCCTGACAAGTAAAAATTAACCCCAAAATAAGTAAATATAATACTGGAAAATGCTACAACAGACATTAAATTGAAAAACCAACGTCCACGAAGTCCGGGAATCAATCGTGCATGGATCACAAACGCATACACCATGATGCTGATAAGCGCCCAAGTTTCCTTTGGGTCCCATCCCCAATAACGCCCCCAGCTTTCGTTTGCCCACATACCGCCCAAAAAGTTTCCTATGGTCAGCATCACCAACCCTACGGTTAACGCCATTTCGTTTATTATGGTAATTTCCTGGATGTTCAAATCCATTTTAAGTTTGTTCTTTTCCGTGGTGAAAACCATCAATAACAAGGATACCACCCCAAGAATCATCCCTAAGGTAAACGGACCGTAACTTGCCACAATAACCGCCACGTGTATCATCAACCAATAACTATTTAAAACCGGTTGCAGGTTGGCAATGGCAGGATCCATCCAGTTCCAATGGGCTATCATGAGCAACATAGCGGTTACAAAGGCTGTAGAAGCAATGGTTAAATCACTTTTTCTTCCAAAAGCCAAGCCAAAAAACATGGTTGCCCAAGCCACATAAATCATAGATTCGTAAGCATCGCTCCATGGTGCATGGCCAGAAATGTACCAACGTGTTATCAACCCTAAAGTGTGCACTATAAATAATCCTAGAATGATGAATTTAAAAACGGTTATTGAAACATTTAGAACTTTACTTTTATCTTTGAAAATTTGGACAATCAATAAAACAAACAATAAACTGCCTGCATATAAATACCAACTGAACAGCTTTTTAAAAATATCGTATTTGTTATATAAAACTTCGGTGTCAATTTTTTGATCTGAAAGCATTACCGACGCCCCTATTTGATGTTGCGTTTTTTTGAAAGCTGCCAATAGTTTTTCAGCCTCCGAAAAATCCCCACTTTGTTTTGCGGTATTCAAGGTGTATAAATACATTTTAAACCCATTTGTTATAAAATTTTGATAGAGTGAATCTTCAATTTTATAATTTCCTTGTTTATAGTCGTATGCGGAAATCCATTTATTGTTATCGTCATTTGGCACGGGGAATATTTTTAACGACATGCCTTCCACCGCATTGTACAATAAATTGACACGCTGGTCCGCTTCCTTAAATTCCTTTTGAAATCCGTTTGGAGTTGATGTTTTATAGGCGTCATCTAAATATGGTGTTAATTTATATTCGCCTCGTTCAGTGAAAAAATCGGCAAGGGACACGTAATTTTCACTTTCATCCACACCTATAATATGTCGAATGGAATCTGCCTTTTTCATGGCCAAATAAATAACCGGCACATTATACCAAAGCATCGGGCTTTCTTGAATGGACAAATACACTTGGTTGGCGTCAAACTCTTCATAAGTATCGTTTTTACTTAACTTACGAAGCATTTCGGATGCATAGGTATTAATGGGCATCATGCGCCCACTTAAATCTTGGATCACCAAACGCCCAAAAATATCGGCATGTTCCTTTGGTGTGATGTTTGCTTTTAAAACAGAATCTATTTGCGCTTTGGTAGGTTTTGAGTGGTTATGGCCGTTATCACCAGAATGTGTTTGCCCAAAGGAATACAATCCAAAACACAACAACACTACCGACAGTAATTTTCCTTTTTTAGCTTTTACTTTATCCAACATCACTTTTAAATAGCCAAAGCGGGAGCCTTTTACAAATAAAATGGCCATCATTCCAAAATACAGTAAAAAATACCCAATATAGGTAATCAAAGACCCCCAATAATCGTGGTTTACAGATAGTATGGTGCCTTTTTCATCGGGGTTGAAACTCGATTGGAAAAAGCGATACCCGCCATGGTCCAAAATATTGTTCATGAAAATTTTATAGTCGAAACTACCCTCCTTATCATCTATAACGGTTACTTGACTGGAATAAGCTGAATAGCCATTTTCGGTGCCCGGATAGCGTTCTGCTTCAAAATCGTTTAATTTTATGGCAAAAGGCAGTTCCATTATTTTGGACCCGTATTTAAAAGCGAAATCCAAACCACCGACTTTAATTTGTGTAAACGCATTGTTCATTCCTCTTCCACCTAACAAACCAACGCGTTGGGTTTCATCTTTGGTTGTTACTTTTAGCACCACGCCATCGTCATCACTCCTTAAAATTTTGGATTTTTGAACAATAGCGATCACCCCTTTTACAATAGGTTTTGGAAACACCAATTGCATGTTACCAATAACGTAACGCGAGCGCAATATCAAGGGCTGCAAACTGTCCTTTACCAATTTGCCTTGCGCCATGGTAGCCATAGTCATGTATTCGCCCTCAAACGGTGATTTTATGGTAAGTGAATCGTTTTTGTATGTGATGTTGATGGCGCCATCGGTAGGTTTATTCAGTGCAATCAACGTGTTATGGATGCTTTGCACTTCTCCTACCTTTAAAAAATGGTTATGTGGTCCATTACCATCGGCTTCAACCAGTTTTAAATATGCTTGACCATTTTCATTCGGAATAATATCTTCTTCCGCCCCTTTAATGAATTTTTCCAACTCAATGGTTACGGGCTGTTCATTATATTTGGTTTCAATCTTAAAATCATTATCCAAACGATGTGAAAAATCTACTTTTCGTTCCAAAGATAAGCGCTGTGGAACGCCATCAATAACATAATTACCGTCAATATAGGTAGTTATATACGTATCACTTGATAAAAATGTATTTTCGGTAGCGCCTTCCCGAATGCCCATCATACCTTCAAAACTGATGTATCTGGTAATAAAGGCTCCTAATAATATAAATATAAAAGCTAAGTGCAATATCAATGTTGCCCATTTTTCTTTTTTATACAACCGAAACCTGAAGATATTTCCGGTAAAATTAATAACAAAAAACACCATAATGGCTACAAACCACCAAGAGTTATAAATTAAATTTCTGGTGTACGGAGTTGGCGATGTGTCTTGTCCTGCATCCAAAAACGTACCAGTTGCCATAGCTGCTGCAAACACTAGAAATAAAATACCGGTAAGTCGTGTTGAAAAAAGAATTTTGGCGAGTTTATTTTGCATAATCTGAACCCTTTTTTGAGGTCGTGCAAATTTAAGTATTTAAGTTTATTTTTTAGTGTTAAAGTTTGTGAAAAAGATGGGATTGTTATACTGGAATTCACAAAGAGCCACTGAGATACACAGAGTTTTTAATTTAGTAATGCGAATCAAGGGTTTAAAATATTGTAACTATTAAGCCGAGTGAAAATTGGAGAGCGCGCTTGACTTAGGGGCGTT
>NZ_JBFVFE010000066.1:0-21179 GCF_052728615.1 Mariniflexile sp.
ATGTTAATAAAATTACTTAAATTGTTAATGAAGCACTGTTTTATGCAAAACCGATATATTTGCTACTGATTAGTTACGAATTAAGTAATCTTCAAGTTGCTCCTTATCTTCAAGTAAACTTTCATCAATAGCAATAGATTTTATTTTTCTATTGGCAGTCAACGTGATTTTAAGTTTATTATCGTTGCTTTTTTCATCAATTAATACCGTATCCAAACGTTTTTTGGTTTCTTCAACCTTGCGTTGGGTCTCTTTGAGTTTACCCATCATCCCCATCATATCTCCAAACATAATTTTATAATTTTTAAATTCCTACAAAGCTATTTAATTTTTATATTTTTGTCCCTAAATTTAAGAATAAAAATTCATTGAAAAATTCCATCCAAGCGCCTCGGGCCGCTATAAAACCAAAAAAACTAATAAAACATAAAGACCTAAGAATAGATAATTACTATTGGTTAAACGATAAGGAAAACCCAGAAGTGATTGATTATTTGAATGCAGAAAACGCCTATACCAAGCAATTGATACAGCATACCGAAGCATTTCAAAAGGATTTGTTCGAGGAAATGAAAGGTAGAATTAAGGAAGATGACGCCTCGGTTCCTTATAAATTTAACGGTTACTGGTATATTACGCGTTTTGAAAAAGGGCAAGATTATCCTGTTTATACACGAAAAAAAGAGTCTTTAGAAGCTCCTGAAGAAGTGCTTTTTGATTGTAATGACATGGCTGAAGGTCTTGTTTTTTTCAATTTAGGAAGTATGTCCATAAGTCCAGATAATACCTTGGCGAGTTTTTCGACAGATACCGTTGGGAGAAGGCAATATACCATTCAAATTAAAAACTTGGTTACTGGCGAAGTTTTATCGGATAAAATTCCAAATACCACCAGCAGCTCTACTTGGGCCAATGATAATAAAACCTTGTTTTATTGCATGAAGGACGCATTGACCTTGCGTTCACATAAAATATTCAAACATAAACTGCATACTGAAACAACAGAGGATATTGAGGTTTTTTATGAAGCCGATGAAACCTTCAACACGTTTGTCTATAAATCAAAATCCAAGAAATACATCATTATTGGGTCTTCAAGCACGGTTTCTTCTGAATATCGGGTCTTAAATGCCGATACGCCCGATAGCGAATTTAAAATATTTCAAAAGCGTAAACGCGATTTGGAATATAGTATCGCACATTATAGAGATCATTTTTATATCATTTCAAATGGTGATGGTGCTACTAATTTTAAGTTGCAGAAAACCAGAGAAACCAAAACAGAAAAAAAATATTGGAAAGATGTTATTCCGTATAGAAAAGAAGTTTTGTTGGAAGATATTGAGATTTTTAAGGATTACTTAGTTGTAAATGAGCGTGAAAACGGACTGAACAACCTGCGGATAATGAGTTGGGACAAAAAGGAAGATTATTATTTGCCATTTGATAGCGAAACCTACACAACTTATATAGGGAATAACCCAGATTTTGATAGTGATGTGTTGCGTTATGGCTATAATTCCTTAACCTCGCCAAGTTCGGTGATTGATTACAATCTTAAAACGAAGCAAAGCACCATTAAAAAAGAACAAGAAGTTTTGGGTGGCACCTTTAAAAAAGAAAATTACGAATCCAAGCGCATTTGGGCTACCGCACGCGATGGGGTAAAAGTGCCCATGTCGTTGGTTTATAAAAAGGGCGTTGCTTTAGATGGTACAAGTCCGTTATTGCAATATGCCTATGGCTCTTATGGTTCAACCATCGATCCGTCGTTCTCAAGCATCCGGTTAAGTTTGTTGGATCGCGGATTTATTTACTGCATTGCACATATTCGCGGGGGTGAATATATGGGAAGGGATTGGTATGAAAACGGGAAACTGCTCCATAAATTAAACACGTTTTACGATTTCATAGATTGTTCAAAATATTTAATTGAACAAAAATATACGTCTGCAAAACATTTATATGCTTATGGAGGTTCGGCAGGAGGGATGCTCATGGGCGCCATTATCAATATGAACCCGGAATTATACCATGGTATTTTAGCAGCGGTTCCTTTTGTAGATGTGGTTACAACCATGCTCGATGACACCATTCCTTTAACAACGGGCGAGTATGACGAATGGGGAAACCCTAATAAAAAGGAATATTACCATTATATGAAATCCTATTCACCTTATGATAATGTTATAGCAAAAAACTACCCTAATATGTTGGTTACAACAGGGTTGCACGATTCGCAAGTGCAATATTGGGAACCTGCCAAATGGGTGGCAAAACTTAGGGAATTAAAAACCGACACCAATAAATTAGTATTGCATACCGACATGGATGCGGGTCATGGTGGGGCTTCCGGACGTTTTGAAAGTTTAAAGGAAGTAGCGTTGGAATATGCCTTTTTGTTAGATTTAGAAGGAATTCATGGTTAAATAAAAAAAAAGTTTTACTTTTGTCAGGTTTTAAGTTACAAATATTTTTACTAATATTACAGTAGCTTCTAAAAAGCATTTATGAAACACAGAAATCAAGTTTTTGATAATGTATTGGATTTAGTAGGCAACACACCGCTTATTAAACTTAATAAAGTCGCTTCAAAATTCAAGGGTACATTTTACGCAAAAGTAGAATCTTTCAATCCGGGACAATCCTCAAAAGATAGAATAGCAACCTATATAATAGATGAAGCAGAGCGAAAAGGAATTTTAACTCCAGGTTCAACCATTATCGAAACCACTTCCGGCAATACCGGTTTTAGTATAGCCATGGTAAGCATCATAAAAGGATATGATTGTGTTTTAGCGGTCAGTTCCAAATCTTCAGCAGATAAGATCGATATGCTAAAAACCATGGGGGCCAAGGTGTATGTGTGTCCAGCACATGTAAGTGCAGACGACCCGAGATCATACTACGAAGTTGCCAAAAGACTGCATAGTGAAATAAAAGGTTCTGTTTACATAAATCAATATTTCAATCAGTTAAATATTGATGCACACTACGCTTCTACAGGCCCGGAAATTTGGAAACAGACCGAAGGTAAAATTACACACTTAATAGCTTGTAGCGGTACCGGTGGCACCATTTCAGGTACTGCAAAATATTTAAAGGAACAAAACCCTAATATTAAAGTCATTGGTGTAGATGCTTTTGGTTCGGTAATCAAAAAGTACCATGAAACCAGAGAGTTTGATGAAAAGGAAATCTATCCGTATAGAATTGAAGGCTTGGGGAAAAATTTAATCCCTACTGCCACGGATTTTGACGTGATTGATGAATTTGTTAAAGTAACAGATGAGGAAAGTGCGCATACAGCAAGGGAGTTGGCAAGAACCGAAGGGTTGTTTGTGGGCTACACATCGGGCGCAGCCACCCAAGCCCTAAAGCAACTTGGGGAGCAAGGAGCGTTTAAAAAGGACGATTTTGTGGTGGTTATTTTCCCAGACCATGGGTCGCGTTATATGAGTAAAGTTTATAGCGATAAATGGATGCAGGAACAAGGCTTTTTTGACAGCATCAATGAAGCCGCGGCCCAAACTATTGAGTACATAAAATAATATAATTACTACATGATGCAGGAGATGATAATTGCTTTTAAAGCAAAAAGTCATCTCTTTTTTTATTTAGCAAATAATTGAACGGTAAAAATTATGTACAAACAATATAAATATTTAATTTTGCACGTACTGACTAAGGACTAAAAAAGCTTTCATTGAATTTTTTAAACACAGCGATGTGTTTTTTATATCTTATAAAGCCACTTCAAGTTTAAAGTTACGTCTTAATTTTAATAGCAATAAGGTTTAATAAATGAAAGATTTATTCGAAAAAATTTATAAAGACAAAGGTCCGTTAGGAAAATGGGCATCTCAAGCTGAAGGGTATTTTGTGTTTCCAAAATTGGAAGGGCAGATTTCCAACAGAATGAAATTTCAAGGAAAAGATGTTATTACTTGGAGTATCAATGATTATTTAGGATTAGCCAATCATCCAGAAATCCGTAAAGTAGATGCACAAGCTGCTGCCGATTATGGTTCTGCATACCCCATGGGCGCAAGAATGATGTCTGGACATACCAGTTTGCACGAAACACTTCAAAAGGAGTTAGCTGAATTTGTTAATAAAGAAGCTGCTTATTTGTTAAACTTTGGTTATCAAGGGATGGTATCCACTATTGATGCCTTGGTAAATAAAAACGATATTATTGTTTATGATGTGGATGCACACGCCTGTATTATTGACGGGGTGCGTTTGCACATGGGAAAACGATTTACTTATAAACATAACGATGTTGAAAGCTTAGAAAAGAACCTGGACAGGGCCACAAAAATGGCAGAACAAACTGGAGGAGGTATATTGGTTATTTCTGAAGGTGTTTTTGGAATGCGTGGAGAACAAGGAAGACTTAAAGAAATTGTTGCTCTTAAAAAGAAATATAATTTCAGGTTTTTGGTAGATGATGCCCATGGTTTTGGCACACAAGGTAAAACGGGTGCTGGAACCGGTGAGGAGCAAGGCGTTCAAGATGAGATAGATGTCTATTTTGCGACGTTTGCAAAATCTATGGCTGGAACAGGGGCTTTTATTGCAGGCGACAAAGAGATCATGGATTATTTAAAATACAATCTGCGTTCCCAGATGTTTGCAAAATCGTTGCAAATGCAACTCGTTGTTGGTGCTAGAAAGCGTTTGGAAATGCTTAAAACCATGCCCGAGTTAAAAAACAAACTTTGGGAAAATACCAATGCATTGCAATCAGGTCTTAAAGAAAGAGGTTTTGATATTGGCACCACCCAAAGTTGCGTAACCCCCGTATATTTAAAAGGCAGCATTCCCGAAGCGATGGCGTTGGTAAAAGATTTGCGCGAAAATTTTGGAATATTCTGTTCCATAGTGGTTTACCCAGTGATACCTAAAGGATTGATTTTATTGAGATTGATACCAACAGCTACACATACCTTAGAAGATATTAAAATGACTTTAGATGCCTTTGATGCCATTAGAACCCGACTGGAAAATGGTACGTACCGACGCTTGTCGGCATCTGTAATGGCCGCTATGGGCGAATAAACATAATTTTAGTTTTTTAAAAGTTTTTTATAAAACTAAAATCATTAATTACAAGTCCCTTCAATAAGTCCTCCCCTTTTTTCAAGGGGAGGTGCCGATAGGCGGAGGGGTCAATTTGCTAAAAGTTTATTATAACAAAAAAGAGCCGCAAATTGTGGCTCTTTTTTGTTATAAATCTTTTCTAAAAGTTTTTCTGCGTCTATAAACCTCTGGATCAAAATGTTTCCATATTTGGTGTATGGCATAATTGTCTTCCAATTCTGGTGTTCTAATGCAGGTCTCAATCCCTTTTTCAGTAAACGTGTTGTAATATTCATTAAAGATAACCGCATGTACGCCTTTGTTCTGATAGTCTGGATGGATGCCAATTAAATAGAAAATAACCTCCTTACTATGTTTTTTTGCATGAAGAATATGCCTGAATCCAAACGGAAACAGTTTCCCGTTCATTTTTTGAAGGGCTTTGGAAAAGGCGGGCATAACAATGGCAAAACCAATAAGATTGTCATCTTTATCAACTACAAATTTAATATATTCCGGATTTACAAAACTGATGAATTTCTTCTTGAAATAGGCTTTTTGAACATCGGTAATGGCCACAAAAGAGGACAATAGCGCATAGCTTTCATTAAACAAATCGAACATTTTGTCAACATACGGCATCACTTCCTCTGTTTTAGTGAATTCCAATGCTTTAAGTTGATAGCGTTTTTTTATAAGTTCCTGGGCTTTTAAAAAAAACTCGGGCTTTACATTTTTAAAAGGAAATCTACTTTCGGTATATGCCTTTTCAACCTTATAATTTGCAGCTTCATAATGTTTTACATAGTATGGATGGTTGTACCAAGTAACCATGGGGGCAATGGAATCAAACCCTTCGGTTATAACGCCTACTTTATCTAGATTCGAAAATCCTACAGGACCTTCAGAGAATACTAAATTATGCGATCTGCCTATGTCTTCAATCTTATTAAAGAGTGCTTTCGAAACTTCCAGATCATCAATAAAATCAAGCCAACCAAACCGCATTTTTTTCATGGTTGGGTTTTTAATTTCCAACGAATTGATGATGGCCGCTACCCGACCCACGATTTCCCCATTTTTGTAAGCCAAGAACAAGGTAGCTTCAGCATCATTAAAAACGGGGTTTTCCTTTTTATTGAATGTTTTCAATTCTTCGCTAATAATAGGAGGTACCCAATATTTTGAATCTTTATAGAGTTTAAACGGAAATTTCACAAAATCCTTTAAATCACTTTTGGTTTTTAGTTCTTTGATTGAAATCATTTATAATAGGGTGGCAGTTAATTGAATTTTTGTTCTTTTCTTTTTTGCTTTTTGTTGTAATCATCCATAACCTCCGTGGATTTTTTCGATTTGTTTTTATTGGATGTTCTTTCTCCTTCATCTTTGGCTGGAGTGCCATTGTCTATTTTTTTATCCTTATGGAAATCCAATCGATAGGACATGCCGAAATTAACACCAAATACAGAGGGTGTATCTTTGGTGTTGAACGTTGCAGCGGCATCTAATTGAAAATTTTTGCTCCATAAATAACCGCCGCCAAATCTAAAAAGATTGTCCGCATAAAAATCACTTTTGATGCCTTGTGTCTCGCCAAAAACTACCCATTTCTGATTTAAAGAATGCGTTAAGGTTAAGATGTACTGAAAATCAGATTGGTCCGTACCTATTCTGTCCTTAATAAAATTCATGACAAATACCCAGCCGCCGCTAAAATTATGTTGCGTTGCAATCATGAATTTCGGACTAAAGCCTTCAATTCCCGCTGCGGTGTAGGGATTGTTTTGAGTATCATAATTAGCACCTGCATATATGGATATGGCGGGAATTAAGGTTTTCCACTTAAAACGGTGGTTGGCTTTCCAACTGTATAGGTTTGGTTTTTCATCTTCAGAATTCTTGTAAGGGTCATAAAGCAAATACTTGGCACCAACGGTGAGGAATTTAAAATTAGCACGGTTATCTTCGACGGAAATATTCGAGGTATATGTTTTGGTGTCACTTTGAAAAGTACCTTCAACATTCAATTCCAATTCTTCAAACAACAACCCATAACGTGTGGCAAAATCAATACCAAATCCAGAAACATCATACTTCAAAGGAGTGTGTGTTTGCTTGATCATATACGGGCCCACCTCAAATTGGGCCACATTGGTGCCCACTGAAAAGGCGCTTCTTGAAACCCCGGGCCTGTTGGAATTGATGACATCGGTGTACTGGGCAAAAGTGTTGTAGGTTGTTAATAAAAGTACAATGAATAGGGTAGATTTGATGGGGTTCATAATTCTATATTTGGTTATCGTAAATCAATGGATTTACGGATTTTTAAATAAAAAGCAAGTTAAGGCTGTTCAAATATAGATATTTTATGCTTTTTTTATCAATTTTCAACGTTTTTTAAACGTACAGAATTGTATTTTTGTATAAAAATTAATTTTTATGTTACAACAAGCATCTGTAACTGGTTTTGTTAGAATAGTTTTAATCATAATCGTTATTTATTATGGAGTTAAGGTTCTATCAAGGCTTTTTGCGCCTCTACTTATAAAATATGTTGCCAAAAAAGCGGAACAAAAGTTTGGCGGACATTCCGATAGCTATGGGAACCAACAAAGACCCCAACAACAACAACAGCCAAAAAAAGAAGGTGAAGTAACCATAGATAAAATGCCAAACACAAAAACTTCAAATAAAGATGTTGGTGAATATGTGGATTACGAAGAAATTGACTAATTTCACATCCATTCTTTTTAATATCATTACATGCAGTTTTCAATAAAAAAGCTTCTTCCGCATTTCCTGGTTATACTGGGTTTTGTAATAATTTCATTAGCCTATTTTAATCCGGTTTTAAAGGGGAAGGAAATTTTCCAAAGCGATATCATGCAATATATTGGCATGAGCAAGCAACAAAACGATTTTAGAGAGGCTACAGGCGAGGAAACCTATTGGACCAATAGTGCTTTTGCAGGCATGCCAACCTATCAATTGGGCGCCAAATACCCACATAACTACATTAAAAAACTGGATTTAACACTGCGGTTTTTACCCCGGCCTGCCGATTATTTGTTTTTGTATTTATTTGGTTTTTACATTCTTTTATTGGTTTTAAAAGTCGATTATAAACTCGCAACCATTGGCGCATTTGCTTTTGGTTTTTCTACCTATTTAATCATAATTTTGGGGGTTGGGCACAACAGTAAAGCACATGCCATAGCCTATATGCCGTTGGTGCTGAGTGGCATTCTACTCACGTTTCAACGGAAGTATATTGCTGGTTTTTTACTTACAACGGTTGCCATGGGCTTGGAAATAGTTGCCAATCATTTTCAAATGACGTATTATTTAATGCTGTTGGTCATTATTTTAGGAATTGCGTATTTAATTGATGCTTACAAAAAGAACCTATTGCCTCATTATTTTAAATCGGTTGGAATTTTAGTGGCTGCTGTAATTTTGGCGATTGCTTTAAACGCAACCAGCGTACTTGCAACCAAAGAATATGTAAAAGAAAGCATCCGTGGAAAAAGTGAGCTGACCATAAACCCTGATGGCTCGCCAAAGGAAATGACTTCGGGTTTGGATAAAGATTATATTACCCAGTTTAGTTATGGCTATTGGGAAACGTTTAATTTGTTTATTCCTCGCTTTTTGGGAGGAGGCAACGGTGAGGATGTCGGTAAAGATTCGGCAACCTACGAAGCCTTTAGGCAGTTAGGCGCCACCACCTCGCAAGCATTTCAAGAATCGAAACGCGCACCCATGTATTGGGGCGACCAACCTATTGTGGAAGCACCTGCATATATTGGAGCGGTTGTTTTGTTTTTGTTTGTTTTTGCTTTATTCTTGGTAAAAGGACGCTTAAAATGGTGGCTAGTTGGAGGTTCTTTGTTTTCATTATTATTGTCCTACGGAAAAAACCTCGGGTTTTTAACCGATTTTTTTATTGATTATGTACCACTTTATAACAAATTTAGGGCTGTAACTTCCATTCAGGTGCTTTTGGAATTGTGCATTCCTGTGTTGGCAATTTTCGGATTGGTACGGTTATTTAATAATTTTGAGAAGAAAGAGGAAAAACTAAAGGCTTTAAAATACGCTTCTATAATTACTGGCGGACTTGCTTTGGTGTTTTTGCTTTTCAAATCGTCATTATTTGATTTTGTTGGTGTTAACGATGGTTTTTACCGCCAAAGTTACGGACCAGAATTTGTTGATGCCCTTATAGAGGATAGAAAGGCCATTTTTACGATGGACACCTTAAGAACATTGGTTTTGGTAGTGCTTTCGGCAGGTGTTATCTATTTGTTTTTAAAGAACAAACTTCAAGAAAAATGGGTCATTGTCTCTTTTGGGGCACTTATTCTTTTTGATTTGGTAGGCGTTGATAGACGTTATGTGAACAATGATGATTTTGTATCGGCCATTCAGGTAAACCAACCTTTTGAAGCCAATGCAGCAGATAAAGAGATTTTAAAGGACACAGGCTATTACCGGGTTTTCGATTTAGTGGGAGGCGCCGCAAAACCATCCTATTTTCATAATTCATTAAACGGGTATAATGCAGCTGAATTAAAACGCTACAGCGATGTGTTCGATTTTTATGTGTCGAAAAACAATATCAACGTTCTTAATATGTTGAACACCAAATATTTGATTGCACAAGATGATAAAGGAAATGTATTTCCTTACCCTAATGAAGATGCCAATGGCCATGCTTGGTTTGTAAAAGAATTGAAACGTGTTGGTTCTGCTAACGAGGAAATTAAAGCGTTGGATAGTTTGGACACTAAAAACAAAGCGGTTTATACCAGTCAAAAGGGATTTGATAATGGGATAAACAGTTATCAAGTTGGTTCGTTAGCAACCATAAAATTGGTTTCATACAAGCCAAACTATCTAAAATATCAATCGAATAATTCAAATAAAGGGTTTGCTGTGTTTTCTGAAATCTATTATAAAAGCGGTTGGAAAACGTTTATAGATGGAAAAGAAGCAAGCCATATACGTGTTAATTACACCTTGAGGGGCATGGAACTGCCCGCCGGAAAGCATACGATTGAATTTAAGTTCGACCCAGATGTTGTAAAAACAGGAAGCCGTATTGCGTTGGCAAGCTCTATTTTACTTGGGTTGTTATTGCTTGGTGGTTTGTTTTATGGGTTTAGGCAGAAATAGTTGAAGTTCCTGCGAAAGCAGGAATCCATTTTATAATATTTTAGTTTCAATCATAAGATTCCCGCCTGCGAGGGAATGAGAAAATGAGCAAAAAAAAAGCACTCATAATAACCTATTATTGGCCACCAGCAGGAGGTCCAGGAGTGCAACGTTGGTTGAAATTCGTAAAATATTTGCCAGATTTCAATATAGAGCCCATTGTTTACATTCCAGAAAACCCAAGTTACCCCTTAATTGATGAAAGTTTAAACTCTGAAGTTCCTGAAAGCGTAACGATTTTAAAACAACCTATTAAAGAGCCATATAAATTAGCCGGTCTGTTTTCTAAAAAATCCTCAAAAACCATTAGTAAAGGCATTATTTCTGAGGGAAAAAAGCAAAATCTTATTGAAAAAGCAATGCTTTATGTGCGTGGAAATTATTTTATTCCCGATGCCCGAATCGGGTGGGTCAAGCCTTCTGTGGAATTTCTTTCAGAATATATCCAAAAAGAAAATATTGGAACCATCATCACAACAGGCCCACCACACAGTCTGCATCTTATTGGTTTGCAATTGAAAGAACGGTTGGGAGTGAAGTGGATTGCCGATTTTAGAGACCCATGGACGACCATTGGATACCATAAGCAACTAAAACTGACCGAATCTTCAAAAGCAAAGCACAAAACATTGGAAAAGCAGGTTTTAACTACTGCCGACCAAATAATAGTGACCAGTTTCACGACTAAAAAAGAGTTTCAGCAATTGACCCAGCAGCCCATAGAAGTCATTACCAATGGTTATGACAAGGAATCGGTTGATGCTTTTCAGATGGATTCAAGGTTTACCCTGTCGCATATTGGGTCGTTATTATCCAAAAGAAATCCAGAAATCTTATGGAAGGTTTTAAGCCAATTGATTGCTGAAAATGATTCGTTTTCAAAAGATTTTCAGCTTAATTTTATTGGGTTTGTGAGTGATTCCGTGCTTCATTCCGCAAAAAAATATAATTTAAGTAGCTATATAAATAATGTTGGATATGTATCACATAAAGAGGCTATTATGTTTCAAAGAAAATCTCAATTATTGTTGTTGGTGGAAATAAATTCGGAAGAAACCAAGTGTATCATCCCTGGCAAATTATTTGAGTATATGGTTTCAAACAGACCAATCATTGCCATGGGCCCAAAGGGTTCTGATGTCCAAAAAATAATCACGGAAACCAATACAGGCAACTACTTTAATTATGAAGACCAGGATTCTTTAAAAAGAAGTATCTTAGAGCACTATAAGGCATTTCAAAATAACGCTTTACAGATATATCCAATTGGATTGCAAAAGTATAGTAGAAAATCGCTGACTGAAGCCTTGTCGAAATTACTATAATGGGAATTGTAACCAACCAATCTTTTAAAAACACCGTGTTCACGTACCTAGGTTTTGGCATAGGGGCACTTAACACTTTGTTTTTATATACCTATTTTATTAGCGATGTGTATTATGGTCTAGTGGCATTTTTAATGAGCACCGCCAATATTATCATGCCACTTATGGCTTTTGGAGCCCACAATACCATTATAAAATTCTATGCTGCTTTTAAAACCAAAAACTCGTTAAATAGTTTTTTGACCTTGATGCTTTTTTTGCCGTTGGCGCTTATCATTCCAATTGGTTTTATAGGTTTTTTTACTTATGGAGCCATTGGTGAATTGCTGTCCCAAAAAAACACCATTGTAAAAGATTATGTATGGTACATATACGTTACCGCCATGGCGATGGCCTACTTTGAGGTGTTTTTTGCTTGGTCCAAAACCCAACTGCAAACGGTTTTTGGCAACTTTATGAAAGAAGTATTCCATAGAGTGGGTGTGATGCTACTTTTGTTTGCGGTTTATTTTAAATGGATAGACGTAGAGCAGTTTGTTGTTGGAGTGGTGGTTTTGCACATCATCCGCACGATAATTATGCAATTATATGCGTTTAGCGTGAAATTTCCTGTTATTAAATTTTATAAGATTGAAGGCTTGAGCGCTATTTTGAAATATTCAGCATTAATCATCATCGCAGGTTCTATTGCCACTGTTATTTTGGATATCGATTCGTTTATGCTGGGATTATACATTCCCATTCAAGAAGTAGCGTATTACGGGGTGGCCATTTATATTGCTACGGTTATTGTCGTGCCTTCGCGTTCTATGCAACAAATACTTCAACCGTTAACAGCGCAATATTTAAACGATAAAAACCAAGTGGCCCTTAAAGATTTATACGTAAGAAGTTCGCAAACCTTGTTCATTATAGGCGGATTTATTTTCCTCATTATTTTAATCAATATCAATGCGCTTTATATGTTGATTCCTAAACAGTTTAGTGGCGGATTGCTGGTGGTTTTTTTAGTGGGCATTGCAAAACTGTACGATTGCTTAATGGGTTGTAACAATGTAGTGTTGTTTAATAGCGATTATTACCGAGTGGTGTTATTGTTTGGTGTTATCTTAACGGTGTTGACGGTAATTCTTAATATATTGTTTATCCCCATGTTTGGTATAAATGGTTCAGCTTTTGCGACATTTTTGGCCATTTCAATATATAATACCATTAAAATTTACTTTGTGAAGGCTAAGTTTAATATGACACCTTTTGATAGAAATACAGGCGTGGTTTTAACATTGATTGTTGCCTGTGCCTTATTTTTTTATTTTTGGGAATTTCCGTTTCATCCCATAATCAATATTGCATTAAAAACATTTTTGGTGACTATAATCTATGTTTTGTCTATTTTGAAATTGGATGTTTCGCAAGATATTTCGGTAATGATCAGGAAGTATTTCAGGCTTCGGTAAGTTTTCAAATGGGCTTTTTCCCCTATAACCTATTTTATGCCTTTGCGCGCGCCTAATGCATTTATTTAAAAACCTAAGATGAATATTATTATCTTTGCGGCATGATAAAAATTGGGCGAATTAACACATTGGAAATACTTCGTGAAACAGATCATGGGGCATATTTAGTTGATGATGAGGAGAATGAGGTTTTATTACCTAACCGCTATGTGCCGGAAACTTTTAAAATTTGGGACAAATTGGACGTTTTTGTGTATTTGGATAATGAAGAAAGGCCCGTTGCCACTACCGATATGCCCTATATTAAGGTTGGGGAGTTTGCGTTGTTGCGCTGTAATGCCGTTACCGAATATGGCGCTTTTTTAGATTGGGGCTTGGTAAAGGAACTGTTTTGTCCGTTTAAGGAGCAAGCCTTTAGCATGAAACCTAAAGGCTGGTATTTGGTGTATTGCTATTTGGATGAAAAAACGGGCAGGCTAGCGGCTTCCAGTAAAACCAATAGCTTTTTGGACAATAAAGTGCTTACGGTTAGTGAGTTTGACGAGGTGGATTTGATCGTGTCGCATCCATCGGACATTGGTATGAACGTTATTGTAAACAAAATACACGCAGGTTTAATTTATAAGGATAGCATTTTTACGGATTTAAGCGTCGGCGATAGGTTAAAGGGTATTGTTAAAAAGATTCGTCCAGGAAATAAATTGGATATTGCCCTTGGGCAAATAGGGTATAGAAACATTGAACCGAATGCCGAACGTATCCTGCACGAACTTCACGACAATAGTGGGTATTTGAATTTGACCGATAAATCGAGTCCTGAAGCCATTAAGGAAATGCTTCAAATGAGCAAAAAGAATTTCAAAAAAGCCATAGGGTCTTTGTATAAACAAAAACAAATTGACCTTAAACCTGATGGTATTTATTTAGTTTAATCCATGATTTACCACGATACCATCGTCGCATTGGCAACACCCTCGGGCGCGGGTGCCATTGCTGTTGTTCGGTTGTCTGGAAACGATGCCATTTCTATTGCGGATAGTTGTTTTAAATCTGTAAAAAGCCAAAAGTCGCTTAGCGACCAAAAAACACATACCATTCATTTAGGGCATATTATGGATGGAAAAAAAACCATTGACGAGGTGTTGGTGTCGGTTTTTAAAAATCCGAATTCCTATACTGGCGAACATGTGGTGGAAATTTCGTGCCATGGTTCCAATTATATCCAACGGGAAATCATACAATTATTTCTTCGGAAGGGTTGCAGAATGGCAACGGCAGGCGAGTTTACCCTGCGTGCTTTTTTAAATGGAAAACTGGATTTAAGTCAAGCCGAGGCAGTTGCCGATTTGATTTCTTCGGATAACGAAGCAAGCCATCAAATAGCGATGCAACAAATGCGTGGTGGGTTTTCATCTGAAATAGCAAAGCTTAGAGAAGAACTTTTGAATTTTGCATCCTTAATTGAACTGGAACTGGATTTTGCCGAGGAAGATGTGGAGTTTGCGGACAGAACCCAGTTTAAGGATTTAACAGAGCGCATCAGTTTTGTTTTAAAACGATTGATAGATAGTTTTGCGGTGGGGAATGTGATAAAAAATGGTATTCCCGTAGCCATTGTGGGCGAGCCAAATGTTGGGAAGTCCACCCTTTTAAATGCTCTTTTAAATGAAGAGCGCGCCATCGTTTCAGAAATTGCAGGCACCACGCGGGATACTATTGAGGATGAGATTTCCATTGGAGGAATTGGTTTTAGATTTATTGATACTGCAGGGATTAGAGAAACCAAAGATGTGGTTGAGAGTATTGGTATTAGAAAAACCTTCGAGAAGATTGAACAAGCGCAGGTGGTAGTTTACATAAGTCCCAGCCCCCTAGCCCCCAAAGGGGGAATCTCCTCTGACGCGCTAAAGGAAATTAAAAAAATTAAAAATAAATATCCGCTTAAAAATCTTATTATAGTTTTCAATAAGATGGATATGCTTTCTGAAGAAGACATTCAAAACCTTAAATCGTCTTTGGTAAATCGTAAATCTAAAATAGAAAATGTCCAATTTATTTCTGCCAAAACGGGTCAAGGGGTTCAAGAATTTAAAGATACTTTGCTCGATTTTGTAAATACAGGCGCTTTACGCAATAATGACACTATCGTAACAAATTCAAGACATTACGACTCTTTATTAAAAGCTTTGGATGAAGTGGACAATGTAAAGCATGGACTGGAATCTGGTTTGTCCGGAGATTTATTGGCGATTGATATTAGGCAGGCACTTTATCATTTTGGAGAGATAACCGGGGAGATTACCAATGATGATTTGTTGGGTAATATTTTTGCTAATTTCTGCATCGGCAAATAGATTCCCATTTTATTTGATGCTAATTGATGTTAAATACCACTAAATCAATTATTTGTATTTTTTCATTTTTCTGAACCTTTCTTATTTTTACTTATTTTTGTTCAATTTTTACACCATTTTTACAACTTTATGGATTATATTTATGTCATGGTGTAAATTTTACACCATATCTTGGTAATTTCTCCAAAAATGTCAACTAGGGTTGCTTAAAGCTTCTTATAGCTATTTAGAACTGCCAAGGACTCTTTAAAATTTAATTTCTATGAGTACCAATATCTATGTTCAAAGAATTTGTGAATACTGTAAAGTGGAATTTACAGCAAGAACAACCAAAACTCAATATTGTTCCCACAAATGCAACAGTAGGCATTATAAAGAAAAATCTAAAAAGGCTAACATTTCAAAGAGTAATAATGAAACTGTCGAGAAAATTACTTTGGAGGTTCAAAAAATAAGAATGTTGGATTATTTGACTGTAAAGGAAGTTTCGGTTCTATTAAGATGTTCCGAAAAAACAGTATATAGAAATATCAAGAATGGTAACATCAAAGCGATTAACTTTGGAGAAAGGAATATCAGGGTTAAACGCTCCCATATCGACGAGCTTTTCAAGTCATAACCAATTTAGTTTAACTTTTGATAAACAACAAGTCATGAAAATAAGTCTAAAAAAAAGAAAACTTACATCTGGACGCTACAGTTTATATTTGGAATATTACAATGGCTATTCTATCGATAACAAAGGTAAGACCATCCATGACCGTAGTTTTGAGTATCTACAACTATATCTTCATCAAAATCCATCTAACGCAGCAGAAAAAACTGAAAATAAAGAATCATTACAACTTGCAAAAAATATTCTAACGCTTAAAAAAGCGGCGTTAATTAAGGGTAAATTCAATATTGAGGACAACAATAAAGGAAAAGTTTTATTATTGGATTATTATAACAAGCTCAAGGAAGATAGGAATGAAAGTAAAGGTAATTATGACAATTGGGAGGCTGCCCTAAAACATTTAGAACGCTATTGTCCGGCGCACCTTTCACTTAAAGAGGTGGATGAAAAGTTTTTAAAGGGGTTTAAAAAATATCTTGATAAAAAAGCTCTGACTAATGGAGATACGCTATTATCCCAAAACACCAAATATACCTATTTCAATAAACTGCGAGCGGTATTAAGGGAAGCATATGTTGGAGGCTATTTAAATGTTGATGTGGTAAAATCAGTCAAAGGTTTTACTCAAGGCGAATCTACCAGAGAATACCTAACACATTCTGAATTACAAGCATTAAGTGAAACGACATGTAAACATGCCGTTTTAAAACAAGCTTTTATATTTAGTTGTCTTACGGGACTTCGTTGGAGTGATATTAATAAATTAAAATGGTCTGAAGTAAGAGAAGAGGAAGAAAATTATCGAATAATCTTCAGACAGAAAAAAACAGATGGAATTGAATATTTATATATTTCACAACAGGCTAGAGACTTATTAGGCGAAAGAGGTGGTAATAATGATAAAGTTTTTAAAGGCCTCAAGTATGGAGCTCATTTTAATGCAGAAATTTTAAAGTGGTGTATGCGAGCTGGTATTTCTAAGCACATTACATTTCATAGTGCTAGACATACAAATGCCGTACTATTATTAGAAAATGGCGCTGATATTTATACGGTTTCAAAAAGGCTAGGGCATAAAGAGATAAGGACGACCCAGATTTATGCTAAAATAATTGATACTAAAATGAAAGAGGCTGCAAACAGCATTCCTGCTTTAAAAATTTCTAATATTTAAAATTTCTGCGTTTTCAAATCCCACCATTTACCAAAATCCTTGATTTCCATTGTTAATAACTCAAAAACTGCATTAAAATGTCAGTTTTTTGTACATTAAATTTGTTGCCATTTGTATTCATCTGACCCCAAAAAAAAATTACGTGCCAAAAATGCCAATAATTTTGACCTAGTTTGGTTTAATTTGTTGTATATCAATTATTTGTGTATAACTAAACTATTTTATTTTTTCTTTCAACAGCCACATTTTCTACCTTTATTTCCATAATCCCATAAGGGAAAGCAAAAGCGCTTTTGTTCATTTTATTAATCTAAAAAACAATAAAAATGGACACTATTTTAATTCTTGAACGACTGGATCGTCTGGAAAAACTACTCATAGGTAGCAAAGAGGTCTTGACCTTTGATGAAGCTAGTGACTACACAGGCATATCCAGAAGCTACTTATATAAACTAACAGCTTCGGGAAGAATACCACACTCTAAACCCAATGGAAAAATGCTCTTTTTCGAGAAAAGTAAACTCGTGGAATGGTTACTACAAAATAGACGTAAATCTAAAAATGAGATTGAAGCGGAAGCCATTGCATACACTTTTAGAAATAAAAGAAGCTAAAGAAATCCAATTTCCAAAAACATTTTTTTAATTAAATGGCAACACTTTTTGCCGTTTGCTAGACTGTATAACATGGCATCAACAAACAATGGGCTTTACCTAGTTAAAGACCCCAAAAAGAAAACAATTTATGATTATACCTATGAATATCTATGTTCGAAATATGATATTTTTTATAATGAAATATCACATGATTTTCAGATATCATTGAAAGGGAAAAAAACATGGCATTATCTCAATGTGAACTCTTTAATTATAGAGTTGGCTAAAGCAGGAGTTGATATTAGTTCCGCTAAGCTTGAGATCTTGATTAAGTCAGAACTTATCAAGAAACACAATCCTATAAAAGAGTGCCAATTACCTCTACTTGCCGAACCCTGAAAAGAATAGCCCCTTAAGAATTCTTTTTTAGAATCACTATCACCAAGATTTTGAAAGCGAGGAATATGAAAACTTGCAGGACGGTTATTTATATATTTTATACCTTCAAAACCATTGTATTCTGCTGTAGCGCCTACTTTGAAGTGATGATCCATTAAGTTGTGTCCTAACTCAC
This sequence comes from Mariniflexile sp., assembly GCF_052728615.1. Classification (NCBI taxonomy): domain Bacteria; kingdom Pseudomonadati; phylum Bacteroidota; class Flavobacteriia; order Flavobacteriales; family Flavobacteriaceae; genus Mariniflexile; species Mariniflexile sp. Next base: position 18,402 of record NZ_JBFVFE010000066.1, read on the forward strand.
CACAATCATTGCCAAGTCCATTAGGAAATCGTTTGGATTTGGACTGCATTAAAATACTAGTAGAAGCAATAGTAGAAGCACAACAAAAAATAACTTTAGCATTAAAAATCAATTTTTCTTTAGTTATCGCATCAATCACTTTAACACCAGTGGCTTTTTTTTGTCATCATCATAAATGATTTCATAAGCTATGGAATTTGGTCTTAAAGTCATATTTCCAGTACTATTGGCTGCTGGTAAAGTTGAAGAATTGCTACTAAAATATCCTCCCAATGGACAACCTCTCATGCAACGGTTTCTATAAGCACAAGTATGCCTGTTTTTATGATAATTTTCTCCTGTTATATTAGCAAATCTTCCAATGGTTAAATGTCTGTCTTTATATAAATTTTTAATTTTATTTTTGAATTCTTTTTCAACACAATTTAGTTCCATTGGGGGAGAAAAATAGCCATCTGGTAATTGTGGTAAATTTAAAGACTCACCACTAACTCCAATAAATTTCTCAATGTGCGTGTACCATGGCTCTATGTCTTTATAGCGTATAGGCCAATCAACGGCAATATCTTCTTTTTTGTTGGCATTAAAATCTAAATCACTAAGCCTTAAAGCTTGTCTTCCCCAAGTTAGGGAACGCCCACCAACATGGTAACCTCTTATCCAATCAAATCTTTTGGTTTCGTTATATGGGTGTTCTAAATCGTTAACAAACCAATGATTGTGAGCTTGATTTTGTACAAACCCGGTCCTGACTTGCTTAAACTGTTTTTCTAATTCTTCAGTAGAAAGCCTTCCTCTAAAATCCATTTCATAAGGATCTAAATCTGCAGTTTTATAATCTTTACTGTGCTCTACATTTCTTCCCCTTTCGAGCACCAGTGTTTTAAGCCCACCTTCACAAAGTTCCTTGGCGGCCCATCCACCAGAAATCCCAGTACCAATCACTATGGCATCAAAATCATGGTTTTTCATTGGATGTAATTATTTTCAAAATATTTTATATTAAAAACACTCCTATTTTAATAATCTACAAAATTAGATTGAAAACAGGAGTATTTAATTTCTTCTAAGAAAACCAAATAATATTCCCTAATAGGTTTTAATAGCAGTAAAATTCTGCTAAAGATGCAAATCTATTTCCATCATTAGAAGTTTTAGCAATGATTTTAAAATATCGAAACGTAGCTTGATTATCTAGTGTAATATTTTGAACATTACTTGAATTAAGTAGTGTGAAATTACCAAGGCTACTCCATGTTGTGTTATCTTCACTAGTCAGTATCTCAATGTCTTTTATGGATCTGCTTAAATTTTGTCTTTGCGTAAATGCAAAACCATTAACTGTTATCATAGCATCTGTATCAATAGAAATATTATAAGGATAATTATCATTTGTACACGCTCCACTATAACATGAATGCCAGTATGTATTTTTATCATTATCCAAAATAGCATTAGCTAAACCTGTATTTTCTCCTCCACTAGAGTGTTCTTAATTAAAACTAACAACACGCCATTTTGATTTGTTTAAGTATTCTTTTTCACCTAAATCTATAACAGGAATACCATTTAGAAATTTATAACCATATGAAGTATATGTAGTGTTTCCCGATGCGTGATTAAATCCAATTCTTAAAACGTATTGTGAATCTCCAGTTTCAAAAAGCTCATTTATTGGCATAATGGCATTAAATGTATTGTTAGCTCCAACTTTTATAGACCATGATACTGCATCATAAGAGTCTTTTGCAGAAGCTGGATCATGGTAAATATTTATACTATTTACTGGGGAATCGGTTGTAAATGCTCCAGAAATATCAATATTTCCATTAGCGTATATTGCGTTTAACTCAGTAATTGTGGCATTACTACTAGTATAAAACTGAGTGTCTACATTGTTGAACACTTGATTGTTATTTAATATAGCGCAACTTGCCTTTGTTAAAAAAGTGGGGTCTTTCCCGTATGTGTAGTTTCCGTTAGCCATTAATGCAGTACCTCTACTGCCTGAAGAAGCATCAGATTTTTTTTGTTTATTGTGAGGTAAATTTAAACCATGCCCAAGTTCATGAAGCATACACCAATATATACTGTTGCGTCTCTACTTACTCCTAAGTTTTTAACATCCATATCATTATAGTCTAAGGCATAGCACCACCTACCACCTCCATAGTATGGTGCATCTGCAGTTTTAGGATCATCAACAGGATACGTTACTAAAAAATGATCGCCAGATTTTTCGTTAGGGTTTTTTACAAAATATTCTTTAATCTCTGCTTTCATTGAAGCACCACCTCCATCAGATGGGTAACTAGCAAGACCATATTTGGCATTTATGAAGGTTACCTTAACGCGCTGCTTTTCTTTATCTACCAGAAGCCCAAATGTTTTTTCTCCAAAGCCATATTCCATCATATACTTTTTGTAAAATGCTTGGCCACTCAACATAATTTCGCTTATTCTCCTATGTGCGTCTTTTCTAATAGGTGTATCTTTTGGTACAAAATAAACCACATTTAGATTATAATTAGTCGGCGAAGTGTAATTATAATTCTCTTGTGGCACCTCATCATCTTCTTTTACTTCTTCTTCAATGACTTGTTTTTGATCAGTCTCGTCAGTTTTAGAACAATTGAAAATGATTAATGAGAATGTAAGTAGTAGGATACTTTTAAATAAATTTATAGGTATAAGCGTTTAGGGGTGCACGACAAATTTCCCTAAAACTGGAATCTTGACCTGCAAGTCCCGATGGCAATCGGGATTGAAAACCTTGTA
>NZ_JBFVFE010000067.1:0-20740 GCF_052728615.1 Mariniflexile sp.
AGGGGAGGTGCCGATAGGCGGAGGGGTCAACTTTAATAGTTATTTTAATGAAACATCTTTTTTTGTCATGTACTAAATAGTTAGTTATAATTCTATTTAGCCATTTGTGCCGCCATAATCAAAGCGTTATAGGCATTCACGATTTTCCCGGATTTTACAATATCGGCAAAAGGTTTTACATTGTTGGTGTCGCCACCAACCACTACTTTGGTTTTAATGGCCAAACCAGAATCCATAATAATTTGTTTTACCTGTGCTGCGGTTAATGTTGGGTAATATGAACGTATTAATGCCGCTACACCTGCCACTGCAGGCGCCGCCATAGAAGTCCCTCCTTTAGTATCATATTCGTTTTCTGGAGTGGTGGAATATATTTTGGCGCCCGGAGCAAACACATCCACATTTTGTTTTCCGTAGTTTGAAAAGCTCGCTACCAAGTTAGATCCATATTTAGGCTCTAACGCACCTACTCTAATATAGGTGTTTGAAATTTCTTGACCGTTAACATTATCATCTGGGAAATTAGGTTCTACATCCACATTTTCACTATCATTTCCTGCGGCATGAACAATTACCACATCTTTTTCACTGGCATAGGCAATGGCATCACGCACCCAATCGCTATGCGGTGAAAAACTTTTACCGAAGCTTCCATTGATTACCTTGGCATTATTATCTACGGCATAACGTATGGCCAATGCCACGTCTTTATCGTACTCATCTCCATTGGGCACGGTACGAACTACCATAATTTTCACATTATTTGCTACCCCGTTGGCGCCTTTGCCATTGTTGCGTTCTGCAGCAATAATACCTGCGACGTGTGTACCATGGCTTTCGGTTTTCTTTACCGGTTTTACGTTGCCGTTCCCGTAATATTTAGTGGACATATCATCAGGATTATCACCGTTTACACGCCCTTTAAAGGTTTTGTTCAAGTTATAGTTTAAACGGTCGTTAATACTCTCTAAGTCCTCACTTATTTCCTTTAAAGCATCTGCCATGGAATCCATACCATTACTAAACATATAGTTGGCCACTTGCGTCGCTTGCAGTAAGGCTTGGTCTTCGGTTTTTATAGCTTTTACCTCTTCTTTGGTGTAATTTTTTTTACCGAAATGTTTGGTAAGCATCTCGTCTGTAGATTTTATTTGTTGGTAAATTTGGTCGTATTGCGTTTTTCTACCCATCCATTTTTGGTATTCTTCATTGTATAGGGCTTCCGCTTTAGCGTAATCCAGATTTTTAGTGTCTCCGCTAGCCAGTATACGTACATATTCCAATTGCTCGTTGTAACCATCTCCTAAAAAGTTCCAACCGTGTACATCATCAATATAACCATTATTATCATCGTCTTTTCCATTGTTCGGGATTTCACCTTTGTTGGTCCAAATAACATCGTTTAAATCTTCGTGGTCAATATCAATACCAGAATCGATAACCGCTACAATAACCGTATTTCCTTTTTTGTTTTTAATGATTTCTGTGTAGGCTTTATCAACGCTCATCCCAGGAATGGTATCTTTTACCAAGTCTAAATGGCCCCAATTTTGTTTTTCACTTTCGGTTAAATCCGAAACTTTTAAAGGCATATTGTCAATATTCTCAACCGGAGTTGCAATAATATTGGCAGTTCCGCCACAGCCAGAAAGTAATATTGCTAACATAGCCGTTAGCATCGTTGTTTTAATTGTTTTCATGTGTTTGTGTTTATTGTTTTTTAATGGGCACATGCTATTCGCCATCAAATATCCCGTTAGGATATAAAAATTTAGCATGCTCGTTTCATTTGTATGTATTTGAATTAGTCACTCTTTTTTATTGAAATAGGTCCTTTGCGGTATAGATGTCTTTTAATCGGACCCCTTTGTCGGTTTTGGCCACAGAAATAATTTCGTTGTGGGCATCATGTTCTAAAAATAAATAATAATTGTGGGTTGCCGCCAAATCAAGAAACTTCTCCTTTTCGTCTAAGGTTAATAAGGGCCTGGTATCGTAACCCATCACAAAGGGCAGGGGCAAATGCCCTACGGTTGGCAACAAATCGGCCATAAAAGCAATGGTTTTGTCTTGATATTTTATAAGAGGGATCATTTGTTTATCGGTATGTCCATCAGCAAAAAAAATATCGAAACCAAGCTCGGAATTTATAAGTGTATCGCCTGATGGAATACGGGTAAATTTAAGTTGGCCGCTTTCTTGTATTGGGATGATGTTTTCTCTTAAAAACGATGCTTTTTCGCGTTTATTGGGTTGGGTTGCCCAATGCCAATGATTTTCATTACTCCAAAAATGAGCCTTTTTAAATGCCGATTCGTAGCCTGATCTGTCTTTGTTCCATTGGATGCTTCCCCCACAATGGTCAAAATGCAAATGTGTTAAAAACACATCGGTAATATCGTCCCGATGAAACCCATGATCTTTCAACGATTTGTCTAAAGTATGGTGTCCCCAAAGGTGATAGTAGCCAAAAAATTTCTCCGATTGTTTGTTTCCCATGCCCGTGTCGATCAAAATGAGGCGATTGCCTTCTTCAATGAGCAAACTTCTAGCACAAAGGTCTATCATATTATGGGCGTCGGCGGGATTGGTTTTATGCCAAATCGATTTAGGTACTACGCCAAACATGGCACCACCATCAAGCTTAAAACTGCCTGCGTGTATTGGGTATAAATTCATAGGGCTGTAAAATTATGAAAAGCGTTAGGATTTTATGGGAAAATTAAGATTTTGTTAAGAGTATGGACGTGATTTACAGGATTTTTTATTTTAGATAGAATCGTTATTGGTTATTAAGTTTTTTAGGTGTTCAAACTAAAAGCCAAACTCATGAGTTTATTTACCGCTAATTGCTTCGCCAGTTCGCACTTTCAGGCTCGTGTCGCTAATTTTTTAATTAATTTTGATTGTGAATAGACCGCTTCAAGCGGAATTTGCACAAATTTATTATTCAACTATTAATAAAATATAAATTTTAAATAAAAAATCTGCGAATTTGCGGTTGATTTTTTACTCATACGTTTACCCTGGTTCAAACTAAATAACTCAATAACGCCATAAACAAATAAACTCATAAACCTTATTGCCCAATAACTAAATAACAAATAACCCAATAACCTTATAACTCAATCACCAACCACCTCCTGCAAACGTTTACCAAAATCAAATAGTGCTTTTATCTCTTTTACACTCGCTAAACGCTCTTTCCCGAATACCAATAATGCTTCGCCATTGGACTCGACGTGGTAATAAGGATTGCTTTCAAAAAAGTGCGTGATCTCGTCATTAAAAAAATAAGTTATTTCTGTTTCATTATCGCCCAACAAATAAAATCTTTTGGAAAAATCGGTATGGTTTTTAATGGGAATATCCTTAAATCCAGCAAAGGCATACACTTTTTCCAAAAACCCCTCTCTATCCAAAGTAAATTCGGGAATCGATTTTTTAAGATTGATATGCAGCATGGTGGTTCTAATGACCTCTTTCGCTATAAATTCGCCTTCTGAAAATTCGATATCGAACAGGGTTATCGCATTGTTCCCATAGTTTAAAACATTGTAAATATGATCGATGGTCTTGGTATTGAAAAACAGAAAATTATTTAAAAAGTCAATATCCTTTTGATTTCTATGATGGTAAGTCAGCTCATAATCACTTGCCAGAGCTTCCATACTTGTTTGCCGACGCGTTAAATTGTGTTTAATAATCTTTGGCACGGGTAGCAATCGCCTTAACGCAAAAGGATGTTCAGAATCGGTATCGTGCATATCCAACCCGATAACATCAAAATGGCCACCACGTTTTTTGAAAAGTTCTTGATAGCGACTTATATTTTCCATCACCGTATCATCAACAAAACTGCACAACGAAAAATCGACAATCACATCTTGATTTTCTGGTACGGCATCCAGTTTGTCTTTCAGTTTATAATAATTCAAAAAACTGCAAAAGTGCTTAACACTTACGTAGAAGTTGTGCTGTCCTTCAGTTTCTCGATACATCAAAACATTGGGTTTTAATACATTTCTGGCAAACAGCGAAATACTTTTATTTATTACAATATGAATGATTAACGTGACCACAACACCTGCTAATATGCCCGTAATCAAGCCTACTTTTAATGTTACCAAAAGTGTTACAAAAAAGATGATGAGCTGCTCTTTACCAATATAAAATATTTTTCTTATTACATTGGGCGACGCCAATTTATACCCCGTATATACCAATATGGCCATAAGCGCGGGTAGTGGTATTCGGGTTAATTGGGTACTGAACAAAACGATGAACAATACTAAAAACGTAGCATGAAAAAAGTTTGAAGAACGGTTTGTGGCGCCATTATTTACGTTAACCGAGCTTCGGGCAATAACGGTAACCACATTAAGACCTCCTAAAAAACCACTTACCATGGTGGCTAAACCCAATGCTTTCAGATCTTTATTGACGTTCGATCTTCTTTTTTCGGTGTCCAGTTTATCAACGGCTTTGATGCTTAAAAGCGATTCTATACTGGCTATAAGGGTAATGGCAAATACGCTGCCCCAAAACGGAAGACTGCCAATGCGTTTAAATTGGGGTAAATGGATGTCGTTTACAATGTCCTGAAAAGTGGGTATCCCAGAAATCATGTATTGTTTGGCAATGGGGTTTTCCTCATGCAAAACCAATTCAAAATAATAACTAAAACCAATGGATAAAATCACGATCCACATAGGGGCAGGTATAAGTTGCAGATACTTATTTCTTATTTTGGAATAAAACACCATGATAGCCAACCCCAAAACACCCGCCAAAGCAGCATAGATAAGGCCTTCATTTTCATAATGCAATACATCGTTTATGGTGATGGGCGTTTCAAAAAGATAGTCCAAAGTGTCTTCCCGTTTAATTTTATGGGCAAACATAATATGAAACTGCTTTCCAAGAATGATAAGCCCAATGGCAGCTAGCATCCCTTGAATGGCAGAAGATGGAAAAAAATCTGCCAACTTCCCCATTCTTAAAAACCCGAGAAGCAATATCAACAAGCCCGAACATATAACGGCGGCATAGGCACTTTCAATACCAAGCGTTGTTATTGCTACTAAAAGCACACCCACCATGCCATTTCCAGGACCGGTAATGGTTACATGGCTCCCGCCAAAAACAGCCACCACAATACCCCCTACAACCGCAGCAATAATACCCGAAATGGGTGGTGCCTCACTCGCCATGGCCAACCCTAACCCTAATGGCAATGCAATAAGGCTGACCACAAAACCAGAGAATATATTTCTAGGGATGGATCTAAAAAAACCCTTTAGGCTGTTTTTTTTAGGGCTCATTGCAGGATTAGTACATCGGTTGGTAATTCGGTTAAAATATGTTCTATGTCATGCGGAAATAAACGGTCCCAAAAGGTCATTTTTGTGGGTGCGTTCATAACCAATAGATCGGCACGCGAAATTTGTGCGTAATGCCCAATGGAATATCCTTGCTTCCCAAAAATGGGCTGTGATTTTATGACCACATTTTCAGTGTATTCTTTGGGTATATGTGTAATGATATCTTTTATTCTGGCGTTTTCCCTAAGCCGGATGCGCTCTTTTATAATATTGGAACGGCGCAATGATACATCATCATCCACTTTTACTTTAATTTCATCCTGATTGATTTCTTCAACTACTGTGATTTTTTCAGCTTGAAGTTGTTTTGCAACATAAAATGCCGAAGCTATGGTTTGCTCTGTTTTGGGATCTTTTAATCCATTTACCACAATGTGTTGGCAACGCACCCGTTCCACAGAGGGTTTTATCAACAATAAAATCGAGCATTTTGCTTTTCGAGTTATTTTCCGGGCAATGGAGCCGACGTAATATTTTAAAAAACGTTCGCGTTGCACAGCACCTAGAATCAATAAATCAATTTTGTGTTCTAGGGTTGCATTTAAAATAACATCCACCGGATTTCCAAGTTTAAAAACAACTTCATAATCCAATGGGTCTTTTTTAAAAGGCGCCAAAATAATTTTAAGTGCTTTTATTTTATCTTCGGAAGCCTTACCAACATGGATCAAGAATAATTTAGAATCAAAAAAAAGGGCAAGTCTAGCCGCCTCAAACAAGTTTGCTTTTAAGTTGGGCGAAAATGCCACCCCAATTCCAATACTGTTAAATGGTTTTAAAGACACTGGTTATGCGATTAATTTCTAAAACCCGTAAGATAGTATTTTTTAAAAAACATGATGCCGTTATAGAAAAGAAATTGAAACCCATCGAGGTATGGGCGTATTTCAGGTAAAATTTGAATAACAATACCATTTAAAGTCGTTCAATAGGCTGTTTTTACTTAAATTTAGGCTTTTAAAAAAGAATTGTTTTTATGTTAGAACTTGCAGGCATCATTATTTTAGGCATATTGGCACAATGGGTGGCTTGGAAATTAAAAATACCAGCTATTTTGCCGTTAATTTTAATTGGTTTATTGGTTGGGCCCGTGGCTTCTGAATTCCTGTCTGAAGACGGCACCAAATGGATAGAGCCTATTTGGAATGGAAAAGAAGGTCTTTTTCCTGGAGAAAGCCTGTTTTATTTTGTGTCGCTCGCTATCAGTATTATTTTGTTTGAAGGAGGTTTAACCTTAAGATTGAGCGAAATTAAGAATGTTGGACCCATTATCACTAAATTGATTATATTAGGTTCTTTGGTAACATTTTTTGGCGCCGCCATTTCTGCCCATTATATATTTTATTTAAGTTGGGAGATTTCTTTTTTGTTTTCAGCGTTGATAATTGTTACCGGCCCCACGGTTATTACACCCATCCTTCGAAACATTCCTTTGAAAAAAGATGTGTCGGCGGTTTTAAAATGGGAAGGTATTTTAATTGACCCCATTGGTGCCTTGGTTGCGGTGCTTGTTTTTGAATTTATTAGTATTGAAGGTGGGGGCGAGTTTACAAAAACAGCTTTGATTGAGTTTGGTAAAATTATACTATTTGGTTCCACATTCGGATTTACTTTTGCCCATGCGCTAAATTTTTCAATAAACAAAAAGCTGATACCACATTATTTGTTAAACGTATTTGCCTTGGCTACTGTTTTGGGTGTTTTTATTTTGTCCGATGCTTTTGCACATGAGTCGGGTTTATTGGCTGTGGTGGTTATGGGCATGGTATTAGGGAACTCTAAATCGCCCTATTTAAAAGAACTTCTTTATTTTAAGGAATCATTAAGTGTATTATTAATTTCCATTTTATTTATTCTGCTTGCCGCAAACATCAACATAGAAGATTTATTGTTAGTTTATAATTGGAATGCCGTTATACTATTCGCCTTGGTCGTTTTTTTAATTCGCCCCCTAGGGGTGTTTATAAGCACCCATAATTCCACATTAAAATTCAATGAAAAGCTTTTTATCAGCTGGGTAGGTCCTAGAGGAATTGTTGCCGCGGGTATTGCTTCCTTATTTGGGTTAACACTTGCCAAAAAAGGCATTATTGATGCTGAATATATTACCCCATTGGTTTTTATGATAGTTTTGGGCACTGTATTGCTCAATGCCACCACAGCTAGACCTTTTGCTAAATTAATAGGTGTTTTTCTTAAGCGGTCCGAAGGTATTTTAATAGTGGGCGCTTCACAGGTCTCTAGGCTTATTGGCAGTTATTTAGAAGACAATGGCAGACATGTGGTGTTAATTGACAGTAACCCTACCAATATTAGATTAGCTAAAGAAGAAGGTCTTGAAGCTATAAATGTTAATATTTATTCGGATACCTTAGACGATAATATAGAGCTGAACGATGTGGGCTATTTAATGGCCATGACGGGGAGTTCGGATATTAACAAATATGCCATTAATAAGTTTTCTCACCAATTTGGTGAAAGTGGTTCGTTTAGGTTGATTAATTTGGAAGAAATGCGAAACCCGGATAACAGCCCCAAAGAAGGTTTGTTTTCGCATACCGATGATTATATTTCGTTGACCGAAGTTGCCAGGAAATTCCCAAAAATCAATGAAATTGAATTGAGAGACCGGGAACATTATGAAGAATTAATTGGGATTTCCAATAATGACAAGGATATTATTCCGCTTTTTTTAAAAGATAAGGAAGGTTTTTTAGAAATCATCCCATCCCATAATAAAGCTGTGGATAAAATGGAAAAAGGATATCAATTGGTTTATTTAGGGAAGCAAATAAAAATAGAAAGACCATCTGAAAAATAGATTTTCAGACAGCCTTTACTATAAAATGGACGTTGTTAACAGGGTAAAATAGCACTTTTTATTTGCCACGAATGCACGAATAAAACTAAAATTCGATGTAAAGATAATTGTCACGAATAAAAAAATATATAGATTTTTGTTGTATTCATTTATTATAATGAACTCATCTTGACTTTTTCTATTTCCTAAAAAATGGCTGAAATTCGCCCATATTTCGTCTATTTTCTTATGTGTAACGATGCTATGCCTTTCAAAAATAGTCTCATCTGAACTCCCGATATCTATCGGGATCAACTCATTTTCGGTTAAAAACAAAAAGTCAAGATGAGTTCAATGAAAAATTAGTATATTCGTGGCGTTTTTTTTACAGAGTATGCGTTTGCCCTGGTGTTGTGAATTACATAATATGAAGCTCTGTAAAATCTTTGTTAACCGTAAAGGAAGTTTCCCCATTGGTTTTCAAATCTTCACAAAGGAAACCTTCTTTGTCAATTTCAACTTTAGTAACTTTAAAGGGTAAACCGTGTAACCTAATTTTAAAGTTATCAAAGGGCGCCGTGTACTTACCGGATTTGTATTGTTGAATGATCAATCCATTTTCTTTACCAATCACGGTAAAATCCCTTAAGCTATATCGGCCTTTAATATAATCGTATCCATCATGGGCATCGTCATATAATTGGGAGGTTTCTTTTCCTCTTTTAAAGTAAACATCCAGGGTAACTTCCTCAATTTCCTTTTCGCCTACATATTGTTGCACTGGGAACTTGGGGATAATAGCGCCTTCTTTAACGAATATGGGCATAGAATCCAAATCGGCATCAACCCATTCTTCTTGTCCGCCCTCAACCAGTTCATCGGTCCATAAATTGTACCAGTTCCCTTTTGGGAAATACATGCGCCGTCCTTTAGAATTTGGTTCTGTAATAGGGCAAGCCAATATTTTTTCACCAAAAATAAACTCATCATTTCTATAATGCGTATGTTGGTCTTCTTGATCGAACAAAACCAAGGATTTTAGAATGGGAATACCTTCTACGGTATATCTCCAAAAGGCGGTGTATAAATAAGGAAGAAGCTCATATCTCAATTCAATGAATTTACGTACCACATTGGTAATGTTTTTACCAAAAGCCCAAGGTTCTTGGTCGCCATGGTCGCCAGAGGAATGTGTTCTACAAAACGGATGAAAGATACCTAATTGTATCCAACGCGCATATAATTCGCCATTAGGCTGTTCAGCAAAACCACCTATATCCGATCCAATAAACGAAAAACCAGACATGCACATACGCTGTGCCTGTATATTGGCAATTGTTAAATGTTCCCAAGAAGCCACATTGTCTCCCGTCCAACTAGAGGTATAGCGTTGTGTACCCGAATAAGCGGCTCTTGTAATGACGAAAGGTCTTTTGGGATATGAGAATTTTTTTAAGCCTTGATAGGTAGCGCGCGCCATTTGCATCCCGTATATGTTGTGCGCTTTTCGGTGGCTACAGCGGTTTCCATCGTAATTATGCCGTACATCGTTCGGGAAGGTTTTACCGGGAACGTCCATAACAGCGGGTTCGTTCATATCGTTCCAAACACCCTTAACGCCTATATCCTCTACAAGTTCTTTAAATAAATTGGACCACCAATCGCGCACTTTCGGGTTTGTAAAATCGGGGAAATAACATTCCCCGGGCCATACTTTACCTTTCATGTAAGCCCCATCGGCACGTTGGCAGAAATAGCCTTTTTCCAACCCTTCATTAAAAACATCGTATTCTTTATCTATTTTAATGCCCGGATCTATAATGACGATGGTTTTAAAACCATCATCAGCCAATTCCTTTACCATGCGTTTGGGATCTGGGAAGTACTCTTTATTCCAGGTAAAACATCTAAACCCGTCCATATAATCTATATCCAAATAAATGGCATCACAAGGAATTTTTAGCTTTCTAAACTTATTGGTAATCTCTTTTACTTTAGATTCCGGATAATAACTCCATTTACATTGATGGTACCCCAAAGTCCATAAAGCAGGTAGTTGATGGGGTTTGCCCGTTAAATCTGTATAATTGGCAACTACTTCGGTCATGCCCGGGCCATAAATGAAATAATAATTCATTTCACCACCTTGAGCCCAAAAACTAGTTATATTTCTACGTTCATGGCAAAAATCGAAATAAGACCTAAATGTGTTGTCAAAAAAGATGCCGTAGGATTTTTTGTGGTGAAGCCCCGTGTAAAAAGGAATGGCTTTGTAAATGGGATCGGTATTTTTGCCGTAAGCATAAGAATCGGTTACCCAGTTTTCAAAACGTTTCCCTTTTAGGTTGTTATCTACAGGTTTATCGCCCAATCCAAAATAACTTTCGCCTTCTTGGGATGTTTTGGACATTTTAACAATATCGCCACCAAACTCATAGCTTTCTTCCCAATGGAAACCCAACTCGTCTTCGCAAATCAGGGTATCGTCCTTAACATCGTAAATAGACGTTCTAAGGTCTATTTTTGACACATGGCATTTAAGTTTTGAGGTTAAAATAATGTATTTATCATCCTCTTCTTTTACCTCAAGTACGTTGTAGCCTCTATTGGCATATTTGGTAATAGCATACGAAAAATCTTTGTCAAAAAGCGATGTCGTGGTATATCTAAATCTTAAAACACTGTCGCGAACCACGGTTATTTGTAAAATCACATTATTAGCGCTGGAAAATGAGAGAACATCTACGTTTTTTTCGTAAGAAATTATATTTGATGGGAACAGGTCTCCCTTGTATTCTAATTCAGTATTTAATATCATGTAAATTAAATCGTTGATTAATTGACGAAATTAGTAAATCTCGCAATTTTTAAAGAGGTTTTATTATTAAAAATAAGACATAATTATTGTGTAAAGCTCAAAACATCAAGCTTATAATTGCATATATTCCATTAAAAATGGTTTAATTGAACTTAAAGACACTGACTGCCAATGGTGCTAAGGTAATTTCTGCTGAAAAACCTTTTCCGTGCCAAGGTATTTTTTTTATGGCTATTTCTTTGGCATTTAAAACGCCAGAACCGCCATATTCGGTGGAATCACTATTGAAAATTTCAACAAGCTTTCCTTTGTTTGGCAATCCTATGGCATAATTTTCTCTGATGGTTGGGGTTAAATTACACACTACCACCACATTGTTTTCAGGTTCATAGCCTTTTCTCATATAAGACATCACACAATTTTCATGGTCATCGTAACTGATCCATTCAAAACCTTCAACTGAAAATGCCTTTTCAAAAAGCGCCGGAGTCGATTTATAGAACGCATTCAATGCTTTAAAATAATTTTGGAAGTTTTTGTGGGGTTCAAATTCCAACAAATTCCAGTCTAAGCTCTCTTGAAAGTTCCATTCGTTGTATTGGCCAAACTCGGTACCCATAAACATTAATTTTGTTCCGGGATGCGTAAACATGTATCCAAACAACAAGCGCAGATTTGCAAAACGTTGCCATTCATCCCCTGGCATTCTGCCTAAAATGGAGTTTTTTCCATACACCACTTCATCATGCGATAGTGGAAGCATAAAATTCTCGGAAAACGCATAAGCCAAACTAAAAGTAATGTCGTTTTGGTGGTATTTTCTATAAACGGGATCTTTGCCAAAGTATTCCAGCGTGTCGTGCATCCAACCCATCATCCATTTCATTCCAAAGCCCAAACCTCCTAAAAACACAGGTTTTGATACCCCAGTAAAGGCCGTAGATTCTTCGGCAATGGTTTGTACATCGGGGAACGACGCATAAATTTCCTGGTTTAATTCTTTAAGGAAATCGATGGCAGCCAAATTTTCCCTTCCGCCAAAAATATTAGGTTCCCATTCGCCATCTTCCCTTGAATAATCTAAAAACAACATGGAAGCGACCGCATCCACACGCAATCCGTCTGCATGGTATTGATCCATCCAAAAAACAGCATTGCTTATTAAAAATGATTTTACTTCGTTACGCTCATAATTGAATATCAAACTTTTCCAATCTTGATGGTAGCCTTTGCGCTTATCGGGATGTTCGTATAAATTGGAGCCGTCAAAAAATCCTAAACCATGGGCATCTTCCGGGAAATGGGAAGGCACCCAATCGAGTATAATGCCTATGCCGTTTTGGTGTAACTTATCCACTAAATATTTGAATTCTTCAGGATATCCAAAACGGGATGTTGGTGCAAAATAGCCTGTTAATTGGTAGCCCCAAGAAGGGTCATAAGGAAATTCCATGATAGGCATCAATTCCACGTGGGTAAAATTCATGTCTTTTACATAGGTAACCAAATCATCGGCCAATTCATAATACGACAAAAATCGATCTTCTTTTAAAGGGCGTTTCCAAGACCCTAAATGGACTTCGTAAACCGAATAAGGCGCATCTAAAGCATTGTGTTTTTTACGCTTTTTCATCCAATCTTTGTCTTTCCATTTGTAGGTATCGTCCCAAACTATGGATGCTGTTTTTGGTGGATGTTCGCATCGGCGCGCATAAGGATCTGCTTTTTCGGTCTTTATATCATTGTTATGGCTCTGGATTTTATATTTATAGATATTGCCCTTAGTTACCAAAGGGATAAAACCTTCCCAAATACCACTGGAATCCCAACGAACATTTAATTGGTGCTCGCCTTCCATCCAATAGTTAAAGTCGCCAATAACCGAAACTTGTTTAGCCGTGGGTGCCCAAACAGCAAAATAGGTGCCTTCAATGCCGTTGACGGTTACTAGGTGCGACCCCATTTTTTCGTAAAGCCGGTAATGTTTTCCCGCTTTAAAAAGGTTGATATCGAATTCTGTAAATAGACTGTAAACTTGTACTTGAGCCATAAATTAGTGGTTTATAATATTAGAAATCCCTTTTAAAGGAATGACTGCCCATTGTGGGCGCGAATTAAGTTCATACCCCAATTCGTAAACTGCTTTTTCCAACAAGCAGTATTTTAATATGAAAATGCGTTCTTGATGGTATCCTAAGTTTAAATTGGCATTTTGTGTTTCGGTAACGTAAGTACCTAAAAACACGCCTGTAATGTAGCCATAAAGTATTTCGCCTGCTTTAAATAAATCTTCTTGGGCCAGGTCGCTGAACTGCTCTTTATTATTGAAAATGGTGGCGTAAATGGCATAATGGAAGGACCGGAACAATCCTGCAACATCTTTTAACGGTGGTTGTTTTACTTTCCTGTCGCGAATGGTGCTTTCGGGTTCGCCCTCAAAATCCAAAATATAAAAATCGTCGTCTTTTACTAAAATCTGTCCTAAATGATAATCACCATGAACGCGAATACGCTCGCCTTTTAATTTAGTCCAATCAAAAGCGGTGAACCGTTTTCTGATGGTATTTTTCTTATCCAAGAATTCTTGTGCCAATTGTAAGGCCAACCCATCCAATTTATGAAGATTGTTTTCAATGGTGTTCAATCTGTTTTGAAACTGATAAATCATTCGGTTTTTCAACCATACATCATAATCTCCATTATAATGGGCAGGTGTAAAAGCGGTTTCTTCAAACTCAGATCCCAATGCGATGTGCATTTCCGCAGTACGTTTTGCCAAGGTTTGAATTTTAGTGAAAAGATCTAATCCTACCCAATTTATAATTTGTGGGGGCACATCTTGTATGGCGAGTCGTTGCAATACTTCTGTTTCTGGAAGTATGGCTATATTGATTTCTTTTAGCTTGATGTTCGAAAAAACAGTGTTCAATTCCTTCAGCATAAAATGCCATGCATCACCTTGGTTTGGCACCATTTCCTGCATCAAGGCAATGGTAATGTAATCATTGTCTGCATCCACTAAATTGATGCTTCCAAGATAGGAAGGGGTGTTTTTAAACTCTTTTTTTTCGGATAAAAACCGACTCATTTCATAATCGGGATTTTTATCGGCAAAAATACGCCTAAAAAATTTCAACACATATTTTTCATCATTGTAAACCAACGACGTGTTGCTTTGTTCCAACCCCATAAAACGGGAGGATCTGTATAGGACATCAGTAAAAAAATGGCTTTTATGGTATTGAACTTTCGTAGTGTCCTTTGGTAAAGAATTGGCAATCCGCTCAAACACCAATTTTCTAAACGCTTCTAAATTAATAGCATCAATAATAAATCCTTTTTGGTTTTTTATGCTAATGGCAAGGATTCTATCTTGTGGGGCAAAGTTTTCGTCGGTAACAAAGGCTATGGGCAAAAAGTAATGTTGGTAAAAAGCTTCCACGAAATGAACTTCTAAAAGTAAGCCAAAATAAATTTCGCCATGTTGCTGGATTTTAAAATATTCGGCTAATTCAATGTATTTTATGGTGCTGGCCTTACCACCAAACCAACGCTGTTTAACAATATAAGCTTCTAAAACATCCGATAGAAAGATTTTCACGAAATGGTTGTTACCCAACAACTCTTCCCACGATTCGTTAAAATCGTAGGTCGTTTTCAATTCATTTATAGACGTTTCTTTAAGCATATTATTTATGTATCTTAAAGATATGGAACGGTAATGTAGGATGTAACTCTACAAAATTCCATTCGCTGGGCCAATTATAATGGCTGTTGGTCACTAAATCTGTAAGTTCTATGTTATGGCCCGCATGAATGCCCAATTCTTTTAATGGAAGTTGAACGGTGCCTTGTTGCAAGTTATAAGCATCTAAACTGATGATGATAAGCAATTCGTTTGTTTTGGCCCCATTCCATTTATAAAACGCCATAAGGTTTGAATTTTCTACATAGCAGAATTTGATATTATTGGTTTGTTGAAGCGCTTCATTTTGTTGACGGATATGGTTTATTTTTGAAATAACCGCAATCAGTTTATTTTCAATGGTCCAATCGTAATGCGTTATTTGAAACTTTTCTGAGTTTAAATATTCTTCACGACCCATAAGTGCGTCACTTCGCATATATTCGTAAACGGGACCGTAAAGCCCAATGCTAGAGCTTAAGGTAGCCGCCAAAACATAGCGTTGGATGTGTTTTGATTCGTTGGATCCTTGTAAATGATAGGGATTGATATCGGGCGTATTGGGCCAAAAATTAGGCTGCATATATTCACGAAGTTCACTTTTTGTTAATTCTTCAACATATTCGGTGAGTTCATGTTTATTGTTTCGCCATGTAAAATAGGTGTACGATTGTGTGTAGCCTTGTTTTGCCAATTGTGCCATCACTTTTGGTGCGGTAAATGCTTCGGCTAAAAATATAACGTCGGGGTGTTTTGCTTTTACTTCAGAAATGATCCAGTTCCAAAAATAGAAGGGTTTGGTATGCGGATTATCAACTCTAAATATATTAATGCCACAATCTATCCAATATAGTAAAATATCCAAACACGCATTCCAAAGTGCTTTATAATCCTCTGTTTCCCAGTAAATTGGTAAAATATCCTGATATTTTTTAGGAGGATTTTCGGCATATTGCACGGTGCCGTCCGGTCGCCATTTAAACCATTGCGGGTGTTCTTTTACCCAAGGATGGTCTGGAGC
Organism: Mariniflexile sp.; assembly: GCF_052728615.1. NCBI lineage: Bacteria > Pseudomonadati > Bacteroidota > Flavobacteriia > Flavobacteriales > Flavobacteriaceae > Mariniflexile > Mariniflexile sp. The sequence continues at coordinate 15,709 of NZ_JBFVFE010000067.1, forward strand.
TGCCTGCAACGCATAATCCATGGCAATTTCAATATGTTGTTCTTTGGCTTTTTGGATCAAGCTTTTAAAATCATCTAAGGAGCCCAATTGTGGATGGATGGCTTTGTGCCCGCCATGGTGCGAACCAACGCCCCAAGTGGACCCCACATCGCCTTCGGCAGTAGTGGTGGTGTTGTTTTTGCCCTTTCTGTTAACCTCTCCAATGGGGTGGATAGGAGGCAAGTACAGGGTGTCGAAGCCCATTTTTACAATTCTGGGAAGCAAACGTTCACAATCTTTAAAGGTGCCATGAACGCCTTGATGCTGGGAAGCAGAACGCGGAAAAAATTCGTACCAGGTACTGAAACGCGCCTTTTTTCTATCTACGTAAACGCGGTATTCCTTTGAAGTGTTTGCTAATATTTTTTGTGGATGGTTGAAAAAGATATGATGAAGACGTTGGCTGGTGGCTTCTTTTATGGCTTCGGCATACTTATTTTGATCAACAAAGATATTCTTTAAATGGTCTAGATACAATTGATCGTTTTGGGATGCTTTTTCATGAACCTCATTTATATAAGCTATTCCTTCAAGCAGTTCTGTGCTTACATGCTGGCTATCGGCAATTTTTCGTTCAATACCATGTTGCCAATTTAAGGCATAATCTACCCAACCTTCAACTTTATAGGTATAAAAACCTTGTTTTTCAACATAAAAGGAACCTTCCCATTCGTTATTTATAACGAGATGGATGCGATTCTCTCGCCATTTTTTTTCATTTTCATGCTTGTATAAAATCGACGCTCCTAGCACATCATGGCCGTCTGCGAGCATATGTGCCTTGATGTTAACTATTTCGTTAACCACACGTTTTATATAAAAATCGCCCCCATTGATACTGGGCGATACATAATCTATGACAACTCTTCTTTGGTCTTGCATTGTTTTTTAGTTGGTTTTAAGACAGTAAAAGTAGTAAATTGTTGGTTTACTACTTTGAACTCATCTTGCCTTTTTGTGTTTCCTAAAAAATGGCTGAAATTCGCCCATATTTCGTCTATTTTCTTATTCGTAGCGATGCTATGCCTCTCAAAAACAGTCTCATCTGAACTCCCGATATCTATCGGGATCAACTCATTTTCGGCCAAAAACAAAAAGTCAAGATGAGTTCTTTTGGAAAATACTTTCGCATTCGAAAATCATGGGCTAAATAATGTAGCCTACGGGAATGGTAGCATCTTTTTTTATTACTACAATACCTTCCTTAATCACGTACATATCGGTTTCTTTGTCTTCTAAATGTTTCCCTCCATTAATTCTTACATCATCACCAATGCGACAGTTTTTATCAATAATGGCATTTTTAATAAAACAGCGTTCGCCAATACCCATAAGGATATTTATTTTATAATTCTCAATTTCCTCCAGGGTTTCATAATAGTCGCAACCCATCATGTAGGTATTGATAATAGTGGATTCTTTACCAATTCTAGAACGCACCCCAATAACCGATTGCTCAATTTTACCGGCACTGATGATGCAACCTTCGGCAATGATGGTTTTGTTCAGTGTGGTGCCCAAAATCTTGGAAGTTGGCAGCATTCTGGCACGGGTATAAATACGTTTTGCTTTATCGTATAAATCAAATTTTGGAATATCATCGGTAAGGCCAATATTAGCTTCAAAAAAGGAATCAATGTTTCCTATATCGGTCCAATACCCTTCGTATTGGTAACTTAATGTTTTATGTTTTTCTATGGATTGTGGAATGATTTCCTTACCAAAGTCTATGGTGGACGGATCGTTCATCAATTCCACCAAAAGGTCTCGGTTAAAAATATAGATACCCATGGATGCCAAATAATGGCGCCCTTGGTGCTTCATGTCGTCACTAACTTCCGAGGTCCACTCTGGCAATAAATCCGTATTTGGTTTTTCAATAAATGACGTCACTACGTTTTCGTCATTAGCCTTTAAAATACCAAAGGATGTGGCGTCTTTGGCGTTTACGGGAATGGTTGCAATGGAAATTTCCGCCTTACTTTTTTCATGGGCCTCTATCATTTTATCATAGTCCATTTGATATAATTGGTCACCCGAAAGGATGAGCGCATACTCAAAATCATATCTTAAAAAATGGTGCATACTTTGCCTTACCGCATCGGCAGTGCCTTGAAACCAGCCTTTGTTGGAGGGGGTTTGTTCTGCTGCCAATACATCTACAAATGCACTACTGAAAAAACTAAAATGATAGGTATCCTTAATGTGCCTATTTAATGAAGCCGAATTGAATTGTGTCAACACAAAAATGCGCTTTATATCGGCATTGATACAATTGGAAATAGGAATATCAACCAATCTATACTTTCCTGCAATAGGTACGGCGGGTTTAGATCTTGATTCTGTTAAAGGATAAAGTCTGGAGCCTTGGCCGCCACCTAAAATTATGGATAAAACTTTGTTATTTATCATTTTAGTTCGTTTTAGAGTTAATAGTATGTAATTTTTTAATTTTAAATCAAAGATTTGTATAGGTGTTCAACTTGTTTTGCAATGGCAATCCAATCAAAATAATCCTCAACCCGTTTTCTGCCATTTTTTGCCATGGTTTCCCTTAAAGTTTTATTGTTGATTACTTTATTGATGCCATCAGCCAAATCCCTTGAAAATTTATCAGGATCTATAGGTTCAAAAGGTGCTTCTTTTTGTTGTTCCAAAGGAATCAAAAGACCGGTTTCGCCATGTACCACCACTTCTTTAATACCACCAACAGCACTGGCAACCACCGCTGTGTTGCAAGCCATGGCTTCAATGTTTATAATTCCGAAAGGTTCATAGATGGAAGGGCAACAAAACACATCGGCATGGGAATACAATTGGATGACCTCTTCCTTGGTCACCATTTTATCGATCCAAATAATATTGCTGCGCGTCTTTTTTACTTGGTTTACAGCAGCTTCCATTTCTTTGCCAATCTCCGGGGTGTCCGGAGCACCGGCACATAGTACTATTTGGGTATTGGGCTCAATATATTTTATGGCGTTTACCAAATGGATGATTCCTTTTTGTCTCGTAATTCTACCTACAAAAAGCACATAAGGTTTGGTTTTATCCACGCCATACGCATCGAGCGTGGAGGTTTTTGAAGTGACATTATACTGTTGCAGATTGATGCCGTTGTAAATAACATGTATTTTCTTTTCATCCACATCAAAATGCTTGATAATATCTTCTTTGGTTTCTTCGGAAACAGCGATAAGGGCATCGGCCATTTCAATGGCGGTTTTTTCTACCCAAGAAGAGGCATCGTAGCCGCGGCCCAATTGTTCGCGCTTCCAAGGCCTTAAAGGTTCCAGTGAATGGGTTGTGATTACCAAGGGCGTGCCATAACATAATTTTGCAAAGATGCCGGCAAAATGAGCGTACCACGTATGGCAATGCACAACATCGGCATCAATGGATTCCGTATTCATTTGCAGACAGGTACTCAAGGTTTGGAAAACGGATTTCAACTTTCCGTCCGCATCTTTAAAGGCAGGATTATCAAAAGGATAGCCTTTTACGGTTAAATTTGCTGAATCTTCCACTTGGTCGCCAAAGCACCTTACGTCAACTTCCATCAGTTTTGCAAGTTCTGCTGCCAAATATTCAACATGAACGCCAGCGCCTCCATATACATAAGGAGGAAATTCTCTTGTAAAAAAAAGTACTTTCATTAAAATAGTTTCAAAAATTATTCAATAATAGTTTTACTATCAGGATATTAAACCCCATAGTTGGCACTTTTTTTTCATATACTAATCAACATTTTTAAATGGTTTGGAGAGCATTTAAAATTTAAGTTTCAATTTTATGGAAACAATACGTGTTGGTCAGAAATATGAAATAATAAATTACGCTTACTATTTTTATAAACTTACGAAAATATTGTTAATAACTTTGTTGAATTCACATTTTTGATGAAAAAACTGCGGATGTTGAAATAATCGAAATTATTAGTAAAAAAAAGTATTAAATAGTGCTTTTTAATTTCAATAATTCAAGGAAAGTTTGCGATAAATTAAAAGAATGAGGCTTCAATTTTTTTTTGAAGCCTCTAAGTAAGTATAATCAGTAATCAATTTATGACACCAATTTTGATAGTTAACCCAGAATAGTACGGATTACTAGTATGTTTTAATTTTTAATCGTTCAGCTTTAAAACCGCCATGAACGCTTCCTGCGGTAATTCCTGCGCAGGCAGGAATCTTGTGAATTGCACTACAAGTTCTCTCATTTAAAAAAAACCACCTCGTCTTTGGTTTCCTTTTAGGGGAAACCAGATCCACTCCTCCTTGAAAAAAGGAGGAGATTTAAAATCGGGAATACATGGATGTTTTGGACGGAAACTTAAATTGAACCACTGCACAACTCCTTCCCTTTTTTCAAGGGAAGGTGTCCGCAGGACGGAAGGGTAAAAGATTAAAACTTCAAACATGAACAAAATCCATAACCATAATTGCTCCTGTTTATGAGATTCCTTTTTACAAAGGGATTTTTAATCGTTCAGCTTTAAAACCGCCATGAACGCTTCCTGGGGAATTTCAACATTTCCTACTTGGCGCATACGTTTCTTTCCTTTTTTCTGTTTTTCCAACAGTTTACGTTTACGCGAAATATCACCTCCATAACATTTGGCGGTAACATCTTTACGTAATGCTTTGATGGTTTCCCTGGAAATGATTTTTGCTCCAATTGCTGCTTGGATAGGAATATCAAATTGTTGGCGTGGAATTAACTCCCGCAATTTTTCACACATTTTTTTGCCAATGTTTTGTGCATTGTCGGCATGGATCAAAGCCGAAAGCGCATCAACCGGTTGTGCGTTCAATAAAATATCCAATCGAACCAGTTTTGAAACTTTCATCCCCGTTGGGTGATAATCAAAAGAAGCATAGCCTTTTGAAACGGTTTTTAATCGATCGTAAAAATCGAATACAATTTCTGCCAAGGGCATTTCAAAAGTTAGCTCAACACGCTCTGGTGTTAAGTATGTTTGGTTTAAAACGAGCCC
>NZ_JBFVFE010000068.1:0-20734 GCF_052728615.1 Mariniflexile sp.
GACAAACAGCTTGATATCAACAATAAAGGGGGTAGAGAACTCGAAAGAAATCCCTATAAAAGACCTAGTGATAGACAGGCCAAACGAGGAGTGAGTAATGACAAAGTCTCTATTATGGTTGCTACAGACAGAAACAACAACCCAATGATGCGCATAGCTAAAGTTGGCAGAATTGATACCGAAAGCGTTGAGAAAACAATGGGGGCTTTAATAAAACCTGAAAACGTGCTTTGTTCAGACTCGCACCCTTCAATAATTAAATGGGCTAAAGAAAAAGAGGTAGAACATCATACTTTTATTGCATCAAAGCATATTAAAAACAAGTGTTACCATGTACAACATGTAAACTCGATAGATAATCTTTATGAAAGATGGGTGAAACCTTTCTATGGTGTATCAACAAAATATTTAAGCGGTTACCTGAACTGGTTCGTCTTCTTGCAGAAGATTAAAAATTCCCGATCACAAATAGCAGATATAGCAAGGATAATAGTTAAAAACGCAAAGGCAATGAACACATATAAATCAATTGAAGAAAATTACAAAGAATTAACTATTCCACATTATTCTAAAACATAACCAATTTAAAAAACTTTTCAATTGGTTATTTATACCGTTATCCCAACCAAAAACATCTCGATAGGTTTGAGCATTTATATGCGAACAAAAGAAATAGAATGAAAGAACAACTACACTTTTTAGAAAATTATTTTTTGACTTCATTTTTTTTGTTATTTATTAATTCAAAAAGTTTTTCTGGCTCATTGGTAGTTATAAAATCAACGCCATTTTTAATCATTTCCTTCATGTCTTCATTTGAGTTTACAGTCCACACATTTATGGTTATTCCTTCATTATGAGCTTCTTTTATCCATTCTGGATTTTTTCGATAAATTTTTATATTATAATCTAAACTTGTATAGCCTGCTTGTTTTGCATCTTTAGGCGCTAAATCTCCATTTAAATAAGCTATGGGCGTTTTCAAGTCCAATTCTCTTACTAATTTTCCTGCTTCAAAATTAAAACATATGTATTCCACCATGGATTGTCCATTAAGACTATGCACCAATTCTACAGCCATTTTAGTGAGTTTTAAGGTTCTTTCGATACCAGAAGGAGCTGTTTTAATTTCCAAAATTAATTTGGTTTTATCCTGTTTAAGCCCTTCTTCTAAATAGGCTTTAAGCGTTGGGATTTTCTCTCCATTAGATAATTTTTTATCTAATAACTCTTCATACGTAGATGTTTCTATATCTATACCCATAAAATCCTTATCATGATTAACAACCATAATATCATCTTTTGTAAGATGTACATCAAATTCTGAACCGTAACATCCTAATTTTATGGCTTCTTTTAGCGATGCTATAGAGTTTTGCGGTAAGTTGTTGGTTTTCCAAGCACCGCGGTGTGCTATTACTATATTCTTAGTATTACTAGTACTTACTTGTTTGTTTTCTATTTGAGGACAAGCCAACAATAAAATGGCTGATAATAAACATATTGATTTTTTCATAAATTTTATTTTATAGTTATAAAGTACAATAAATATATTAATCAGTCGGTACAATCTCCATTACCATACCACCTCCTTTTGTCATATCAAACATGAAGTTATCGCCTTTTTTTAAAATTTTGTTTGTTATCTCTAAGTGATTTGGATTTGTGTCGAATTTTTTAGAATCCTGATAAATTGCAGCTGTATATTGTTTATTTTTATTTAAAAAATCCAAAGAAATACTTACTGATTTTGCATGGGAATTATTTATAGCTCCAACGTACCATTTGTTTCCTTTTCTACGTGCTATAACCACATATTCTTGCAATTTTGCAGATGGAACTACAGTTTCGTCCCAAGTTGTTGGTACATTTTGTATAAATTCAAATCCGAGTTCTCCTTCATAGGCTTCAGGATAATCAGCAAACATACTTAAGTAGCTTTCAAGTACGACGTACATGGCCATCATGTGGGTTCTTGTGCCACTCATTAGAGGTCTTGTGTATTGGGTTTTGAAATTTTCTGGTAAAACGGCTCTAAAGCCACCTAGATGATAATCTGTAGAGCCAGCTAACATTCTGGTAAATACAATATTTAAATCATGTTCAGGCGTTATGGCCGTTTTGCGCCATTTATTTTGTTCATAATTATAAGTACCCTCTCTAGTAAATTCATTTGGATACGTTCTGTGCAAGCCCGTTGGTTTGAAGGAGCCATGAAATTGAATATACAATTTATGCTTCGCGGCACTTTGTAAAATATCTTCCATAATATTTACCATGTCTTGATCGTCGCGATTAATAAAATCGACCATCATTCCCTTCACTCCCCATTTTTCGAATTGTGTGAAAGCTTCTTCCAATTGTGGGTACAGGGCTTCCCAATGTACCCAAACATTAATAGAAACACCTTTTTCTTTTGCATAATCACAAACTTTTTGCATATCCAAACTTGCTACAGGTTTTGTTACATCGGTTGTTGGACCTACTACAGCGTAACCTGCAGCGTCGCTTTTATACCACGCCACGCCACCATAACCAATTACAGCGTGATAGGGTATATTGTTACGGGCGCAGAAATCAATATAATATTTATTGGTTTTATAATTTATACCAGGAGCAAAAGTAGTGTCGGGTATAATGTCGCCATTCCACCAATGAAACGATGTTTTCCCAGGCTTAATCCATGAAGTGTCTTCAATTTTTGAGGGTTCATTTAAGCTCGTGATTATATTGCTTTCTATCAAACCTCCAATGTGGTCACTTACCAAAATGACACGCCAAGGACTTTGGTGCGGCAACGTTGCTTCTACTTTTATTTTGGTTTGACCTTGTTTGGGTGAAAGTTGGCTTATTAAACGGTTGTCTTGTTTTTTTAAATACATGCCAGCATAATTCCTCAAATTGGCTTCTGTAATTGCCATGTAGGTTTTGTTAGGAAACTCAAATAGGGTAGGCATATCCATTAAAGTGTCAGGGACAATTTCCTTATATGGCAAAATATTGTATAAACCTTCATGATCATTGTTGTAATTATTCCAAAATAAGGTATAAACTGTTGGATTTTCTGCTATATTGAAACTGCTTTTTTCATCTGTCATGATATAAGATTCCCAATTTTTTTGCTTTGGAATTTCATAACGAAACCCTATGCCATCATTAAAAGCACGAACTACGATATTTATCTTTTTTCCATCCTCATTTGTCAATGGTAAAATCACTTCTTTATAATGGTTTCTTACTATTTTAGTTTTGCCCACTAATAATTGATAGGTTGTATCAACTACTTTAAATTGTGGTTTACTAATTTTGAGGTTTTTTTGAAGCTCGGTATCATTAAAAATTAATCCAAGAGGTGAGTTGTCAATAAGTAGCTGATTACCAAATTTAACATTGTAGTAAGGAGCATCTTTTTTAAAATTAAATTGAAATTCAATTTTTCCATCTGGTGATTTAAGTTTGATATTATTTTGAGATAATGAAATAAATGAAATGAGGCATATAAGGTAAAGTGCTTTTTTCATGATTAATTAAGTTTATAATTTTATTCAAGTCGATAGCTACCTCTTGCAGTGTGAACTTTGCCAAACATATCGGTCGCTTTAACTTCCACTTCATGAATACCTGCTTCAAGTTTAGTTGGTAATCTTGTGAACCATAAATGTTTGCTGTTTATAGGGTTTGATGGTCGTATTCCATTCATTAAAACTTCTGAAAGATCCCAGTCATATACCATATTTGCATATATAGGATCATGATCTTCTAAATATTTCATTGCATTCCATTCCCCACCGTCAATTCTAAAAAGTAAGTCATCTTTTTTTGAACCCATAAAAAAATTGGCATATAAACCAGCTTTGGTATTCACATCTTTAGCCATTACGTTTGGAATGAATAACCGCATCTGGTATTCTAATGGTTTACCAACAGATTTATAATCTATGGAGTACTGATTGCCTTTAATCTTCAAGAAAGCGTAACCTCTTGGCGTTCCATCACGCATTTCAGCCTTGGGAGCTCCATTAATTAATACCCCAGAATTCCAATCACCACTGGTTGTGCCAACATTAAAGTGATGGTGAATTCCTTCTCCCTTCCAACCATTTTCAGTATCAAAGAAATCTTGTCTTTGAATATGTGTATGTGCCGAAAGTGATAATGTATATGGAAAATCTTTAAGTAATTCAAATAGTTTTTCCCTGTCTTTCTCTCTAAAGTTATCTTCACCAGGCTCACTTAGGGGAATATGAAAAGCAAGGACTATAAGATGATCTTTAGATACATGTTTAAGGTTGTTTTCAATGAATTTTAGTTGTTTTTTGGTGAAACCACCCCAATAACCTTTGGAACCGCGAGGATCTGGAAATAAAATATCATCAAGAATGATTACATGCGTTTTTGCATAATTATAGGAGTAGGTGGAGGGGCCAAAATGAGCTTCGAATGTTTCGTCGGAAAGTTCATCTTTGATTGCATCTAGATTCATATCATGGTTTCCCATAACATCATACCACTTAATGTTCAACTTCGCTATCGATTTTTTATAAGGTTCGAATAACTCCAAGTCATTCCAAACGAGGTCTCCAAGACTTATACCAAAAGCGATATTATTTTTTTTATCAATATCTTGAATAACACTTTTTTCAAAATAGTTCAGTTCTTCAATGTTACGCGGTTGAGGATCACCAAATAATAATGCAGTAAAACTTTCATTTTCTTCCTGTTGAACTAAACCGAAATTAATGTATTCTGGTAGTTTTCCTGTAGGTTGAACACCTGTATACTGGGCATTCGGCGATCCGTTAGGCTTGTGAATATAATAAAATTTCGAATCTTCATTATTTCCATTTGAAATACGATATCCTGAAGGCTTAATAATAAATATGATATCATCATCACTTATTGGTAATTCATAATTTCCTAAAATATCTGTGAGTACAACATCTTTTCCGTTGGTTACTGCTATATCTTTAAGCCCTTTTTCATCATTATTCTTTTTGCCGTTTTCGTTTTTATCGAGATAGATAGAACCTTTAGCAATACTTTGGCAATTACCATTAAAAGAAATTGCCATACATATTGAAACTAAAAAATATTTCCAAATATTAGTATTACGTGTTTTTATCATCTGACTATTATTTTAAAATTTACCAATATATAATTGAAAAGTAGGTTCATTATAGAATACCACTAAATGATAACTATAAAGCTTTAACAGGCTTGTGAGAATTAATACTTTTCTATAAACAGACGCAATAAAACATCAAATTCTAATTATTGCAAAATTATTCTACTAAAAAATAAGGAGTAATGATGTTTTAAAGTTTCCGTGTATTTATTGGATAAAAAGGTTAAATCTATTAGAAATTATTTAATAATTAATTTTCGAGTTGCTAAATTACCTTCTTCATCAACTTTTAAAATGTATAATCCAGGTTTTAAACTAGAAACATTAATGAAACCATTGTTTTCAATTACACTGCTAAATACTTTTTTACCCTGTACATCGTATAAATAAATAGATTTGTATGTTTTACTTGAAGAATTTATTCTAAATACTCCCGTATTAACAGGATTTGGATAAACTTCAAAGCCTTCAATTTCATTTAAATTAACAGCTAATGTAAAATCATTTACAGTACCTGGTGTTCCTAAATCTCCATCTCCGTAAGCTGTTGTTCCAAGTCCCCAATTAGCACCGTTATCATTTAAAACACTATTATATGCTGTAGTTGATAACTCCATACTGGCTCCAGTAGGCACGGGAAAGGATCCAGAATTTGTCCAATCTACTCTATCAATTTCTGTATTTTCTGCTGTTAAAACGATGCTGCCTAAAGCATTTCCTAGACCCGTTCCACTACCACCAAAATCATAATTTACAACTGGTATATTGCCGTTTGTTGAACTATCACCATTTGTTGATAAAACAAGATAGCCTCCAGCAGGTACAATGGTTGTGCCTATAGTATTATTTAAGTAACTACTACTATTGTGGTCGGTAAGTTTCCAACCATTCATATCAATTGGTGCTGTTGTAATATTATGTACTTCAAACCATTCTCCATTTGCATCCGAAACTTTATCAGGGTTTTGCATTATTTCAGTAACTATGATATCTCCAACATTTGGCACATTTAAATCACTAGGTTCTATTGATAACGTATGCATAATTATAGTACCCAAAGCAGCAGAATTCCCTCCACTTGGGTTTTGTAATTCGAATACAATATTTTCTAAAGGCTCAACATCGGAATCATTGATTATTGTAATTGTCAAGCATTGATCGGAAGTACTACCAGCAGGAAACGTTAACACGTAAGGAAACGTTATGGAAGCATAATCGGTGCCATTAATCGCCGTACTTGATGCGCTTAATACTAATTCAACAGATGTTGCTACTCCAGCAGCTGGGTTTGTAATTGACACACAAACATCAACAGTACCTACATTCTCGGAAACGCTGTTTTCAACAGTAGTTAAAGACACAACTGTATTGGTTACAGGAGCTCCAATCCAAGCTCCCGGATCAAACACCCCGTCCGTAGTTTTAACTGAAGCGTTTGTATGATTTGTACATCCTACAGGCGTTGTTGCTGAAAGACCAGTAACATTCCATTTAGCTTCATTCCATACACCATTATTTCCAGTTGTTACGGTTGCAATTCTTTCCGCTCTACCATCTTGATGCCAATGGCAAGTGCCTGCACTAAGTTCTCCAACTACTCCAAAAATATCAACAACTGCGTCTACGTTATTTAATAATTGTATTTTATCATCTCCGTTCCCATCAGCAACAGTACCAGAAGGAAGTATCAAATCGGGAGCAAACCCAAAACAATTTTGAAACCCACTTCTGCTAATAATAAAAAAGCCTCCTGCAGCGATTGTTCCTGTTAAAGGTACAGCAGTTTGAGGTGTGGTACTATCGTTTGTATATCTTTGAATTTTATACCCAGCCGCAGCTAAATCTACCGCAGTGGCGCCTGCATTGTATAACTCAACAAATCTACATGTTGTTGCATCCTCAGGGTCTGCAATTTCAGTTATAAAAATTTGCCCATAAGATAAACTTGTCATGATAATCATCATAAATAAAATGTAATAGTTTTTCATAATTTTTGGTATTTATTAGAAATTAATATAATTAAACTTTAATATTTTAAGATATTACTACTCTACATTTAACGAAAGGAATATTCACTTTATTCACAATTATATATAAAAGTAGTTGTGAATAAAGTGAGCATTACCGTTCATTAAAACTAGTTAAATAGTTGAATACGAAAAAGCTTTAGGTCGTACCATGCTTTCAGTAAAAATGTTTCCAAAACTATCTGTAACTTTAATTTCTAAAGTCGTAGCAGGCCCAGATGCTGACACCTTAAATAGATGAGACGTGTTATCTGTAACAAAGGCATCCGTGGGTGTTGCACCAACATTTACTCGCAAAGCGTCATAAGAAATTATATGTAAAGGATCTTTTGCTGTTGTTCTTATTACATTAAGATTATTTCCATTTTCGGTTACAACAACTTTCCATTCTTTTTCATAACCCCAAACGTTTATTAGTACTTGATTTCCAGAATTAGGCGTTGCATAATTTTCTGTATATGGAGCAAGAGCAGCGTTTGTTGAATTGGGGGCAAAATTAGCTGCTGTAATATGAACTTTATTTAAATCGTAGGAACGAAATTGATAATTTTCATCAAAGCCAATACTTTTATAACTCCATTTTAAATTTTTCCCATCCATTTTCCAAATGCCATAACCACCTGGGCTGCCATCTTTACAGATGTGATTTCCGGCATAGCCATTTCTTCCTGTCCACCACCAGGTTGCACAAATAGCTCCTATATTATGTTCCATGAGGTTGGTTTCTTGTTGTACTCTATAATTAACATGTAAATGACCACTTAATACATGTACTTTAGTAAAGTCTTTTAAGCTGTTTACAAATGTATTTCCATTAGTTAAATATAACTGATCCGTTTGGTTGCCGCTTGCATCTAATTTTGGTGTTCTGTATAACGGACTGTGCATTGCAACTACTATAGGTGTACTTTTATCGGTAATAGCAGCTAAATCTTTATTTAACCAGGTAATTTGCTCTTGACTAAGATTATAATTGTAATTACGGTCACCTATGGTCCCAATAGATCCACCAGTGTTCAAATATTCAATATCATCTAAAACAATATAATGTACATCGCCCAAATTAAAGGAATAGTAAGTAGGTCCTAAAACCTCTCTATATTTGTTTTCAGCTTCAAAATCGTTCGCATAATATGGATCATAATCATGGTTTCCAATTAAATTAAAAACTGGTGAGTTTAGTTTACTCATATAAGGTACATAATCACTTAAGGTGAAATTATTATCGTACCAATAAGCATCCCAAGTCATATCTCCTAAAGTTAGAATATATACTTTAGTTCCGTCTGCGGCATATTTATTAATTGTTGCGTTAACATCTGGTAATACTGAATTATTAAATTGATCGATATCGTTATTACGATTTGCTAAATGCCAATCTGCCATTGGAATTACAACATGTTTATTATTGTTTATGCTAATTAAAGAAAAATCCTTTTGTTCAATTAAATTAACGTCTTTGCTTAAACGTTTAAAAAATTGTGGAGAATTATTAGTGTTTATAACTTCATAATTTCCTGGAATGGATATGAAAACGAATCCAGTTTTTTTAACAGATGGCAGATAATAAATACCGTCTTCATTTGTTGTGGTAACTTCAATACCATCGGATACTACCACGCCAGCAATCCCTTTTCCATCAGAATAGACAAGTCCTTTTACAGTCATTCCTGAAATATCTGGAATGTTGGTGTTTAAAATTAAATTAAATAAAGTCGCTCCCAATAGAAGTGTGTCGCTTCCTCTAATAAGTGAAATATTAAATTTACTTGTGCTAAATCCTTCTGGAGCAGTAAAAGTAAATGTACCTTGAGTTACGGCTGTGATTGAACTTAAAAATTTTATCGAAGGATCTGTAGTTGAAATCAATTCAATTTGATCACCAACAATAAATCCATTTCCATCAAGTAATATATTTCCATTTTTAACAACATTGATAACTGTAGGAATTGAAACTCCTGTTATGCCTAGTTTATTAAGGTCATCAAATTTAATATCGTCATCATTTTCACAACTGGAAAATAAAAGTCCCATGCCACTTAGGCTAGCAATAGTAGTTAAACCACCAATTTTGATAAATTTTCTTCGCGACTGATCCATATATTTTTTATTTTTTATTCAGTTATTTCTACCTTAATATTATCTAAGAAAATCCGATTTTTCCCTTTTCCTACTCCAACTAATTCAAAAGCACCTCCCAAAAATCGTATCTGAGTTTCTGAGGTAGCACCTGTAACCGTAAATTGGTAATTTGATGCTTCACTTTGCCAAATTTTTATACATTCTGGGTCGGTAGCGTAATCTGGCCAATTATCAATAGTTAGAGAGCTTATATTAACTGTTCCTGGTCCAACGACACTAAGTCTCAAAATATTATCATCTTCTGTGCCTCCAGCTGTTTTATAAGGCACTGCTTTAAACTTAACAAGTAAATTCGATGTTTCTTCTAAAGAGGATAATTTTCTAGAAATTAAATCGCCTCCATACCCCGTTTTTCCTAATTTCAAAAACCCTGTTCTTCCATAAACCACCATTTGATTACCTGCAACTGCACTTACCGTACTGGTCCATCCTCTGTTCAACTCGTCTGCTGTCCAAGAATCCATTCTTGTTTCACCAGATGTGTTGTAAAAAATTTCACTTCCATAAGAAAGCCAATCAAAATTTTCTTCTAAAATAATATTCCCTGAAGATTGATTAATGATGATTTGTTTATCAAGATTTGGGTATTGGGAAGATTTAATGTTCAGCGTTGCTGTACGTAATTCGCCTATATTCTTAGCAGCGTTTAATGTTATTGAATTTTCAGATAATGATTCTTGTGTTAACCAATCACCATTTTCAATAGTATAGGTCCAAATAACATTAGACGTAATGCTAACATTGAAACTTGTTTTAGCTGAAGGAACTGAAATTCCATTAGTTGCATTATTTATTTTTATGAAAGGAACATTGGCTTCTTGTTCAACACGAAATAGGATGGGTTGTTCTTTTCCATCCACAAAGAATGCATAATTAGCAATACGTGAATCGAAAGTTATATTATCTTTAATGGTAACTTTAAAAATACCATCGTCGTTACCTTCTTCAGGAAATACTTTAACCCATTCTGAGTTTCCTTGATCAACGAGCTTCCAAGGACGATTTGAACGTACAACGTAGCTTTTTGTTACACCAGCAACACCCGCTGAAAGACCTGTAGGATTTTCTTCAATAGAAAAATATGGTGCCTTAAGTTGAGCATCATCATCGTTATCACATGAAATAAAAGAAACAGTAATTAAAAGTATCGCTAAAATGTAGGATACTTTTAAATTTATTTTGGAATAAATAGTTTTTGTTTTCATAACTTTTTTGTTTTAAATATTCTAAATACCACTATCTATAGCTTGTTTGCTCCACCATACAGGCGTTTTCATATTATTACTACCACCCATTCTATCTAATGCTATTTGTGCATTGGCATTATTTGTAGCAATAGTTGTGGTAGGGTAGGCAAAGCGTGTTGGCAAAATTCTGTCATTAAATACAGCACCTTCTCCAATGGTTAAAACGGGATAACCGGTTCGACGGTATTCATGATATGCTTCCATACCTATCCAAAATAAGGCTAAGTATTTTTGGTTACCAATAAGCTCTTTCTTATTTGTATTGCTATCCCATGATGCTAAATCGGAAGCTATAAAAGTTGTAACATCACTTTCTGTAACTGTAACCGGAATTTCGCTAAATGTTCCAAATTCCGCCCATTTTTCCACGGAAGCTTTTAAAGCGTTTTCATAATATTCTTCAGCCTTGGTTGCTCCACCTGTTATGAATCCGTTTAATGCAGCTTCTGCTAAAATAAACTGAACTTCTGCAAAGTCCATATAAGTAGTAGGAGATTCAGCTCTTGCTAAAACCGCAGCATTTAACCAAGAAGTACCTCTATCGGCATCACTTTGATTAGTTTCGGCAACTCCTGCAATGGTACCTTTCCAAACATTATTTGGGTTAGTGGCTGTGCTTGTATTTTTCTTTCCAATAATTCCTAAACGAGGGTCTTGATACGTTTGATTGCCGTTTACATCACTAATTACCGTCATTTTTATAAGTTGTTCTGTAAGTTTTCTGCCAGAACTTGTAAATGTACTTTCATTTGTTTCAGCAAATTGATTTCTATAAGGATCATTTCCAGAGAATATTACAGTAGCATTATCTGCATTTGAAGTAAATATTGGATATTTGGTTGGAGAATTTAATATTTCTGTCATTTTTGCTCCTACATTCATTTCACTTCTACCACTTACTCGCATTAACAATCTTAAATATTGTGAGTTATTAAATTGTTGCCATTTTAGCATGGAACCACCATACATTCCATCTAAAGATGTTTTTATAAATGTTGGGTTAGTAGCATATATATTATTTGCAGCTTCTAGGTCTGCAAACATTTGTTGATACACTTCTTTTTGAGAATCAAATTTTGGTTTTGTAGTACCGCCAATTTTTCGTGCCGTATAAGCTTCTGCATAAGGGATATCACCAAACATATCTGTGATGTTTGACATGTACATTACCTTTAAAGTTAAGGCAATTGCTTCCAAGGATCTATCTTGTTGATCCACACTTAAATCGTACATGTGCGAAACATTATTTCCATATCTATTGTACGCACTCCATACACTTTCCCAATTTCCATCACTAATAAAATAGCGGTGTTCTTGGCGTGTAGAACCTCCAGTAAATGCTGTAAATTGGATCAACTCATTGTTCCAAAAATGGCTGTAATTCACCCAAAGTTTTGCTCCGTTGTAAAGTAATGGTTCAAACATACCGCTGGCTTTAATATCACCAAGGTTTGTTGTGTTAGGATTTGTGTTTACTTCTTCAAAATTAGAAGTACAAGCAAAAATTGCCATTGTGAATAATCCTATAACTAATATAATTTTTAACTTTTTCATTGCTTAATTATTTAAAATGAAAGATTAACATTGAAACCATAAGATCGTGTATTTGGAAAAGACATCGTTTCAATACCTCGATAAATATCCGATCCATTTAGCAATCCAGTTTCAGGATCATACTGTGGGAAATCTGAAATAATAAATAAATTAGTTACAAATAACCCAATATTAAGCCCTTGAATAAAACCTATATTCTTTTTTAAAACTTTTTCAGAGAATTTATAATCTAATCGCACTTCTTTTAGCTTAATAAATGAAGTATCGAAAGTATTAGCTTCGGTGTTATTACGATTCCAAACATACGAGCTGTAGTAGGTGTCAATACTTTTAGTAACCGTATTATTTTTGGTATAACTTGTTGTTCCGTCAGTATTTTGAACTGCATTTACACCTTGATGAACAAGACCATCATTTCTTCCTTCCAAAGAATTTTTGAGCTTCCCTTGATAGGAAAGCGCAAAGTTTGTTACAGAATAGGTGTTTCCACCCATTTGACCTGTAAATGCCGCAGATAAAGATAAGTTTTTATATCTAAATCGCTGTACCATTCCTGCGGTCCAATCTGGGTTTACATTACCTATTCTACGATCAGGCGATTCATCAAGAATTGGATACCCATCTGAATTAACAAGGTCCATACCCGATGCATCAATTTGATTACCGTCTCCATCTGTGTATGTAGATCCTTCTGGAGCTCTTTGATAACCTCTACCATAAATTACGTGCATTTCTTGCCCAACGTATGAATAAACAAAAACTCTGCTACCAATGGTCGTTCCCATATCTGTTTGTAGCGGTTCATTAGGATCCCAGCCATCTTGTAAACTTACTAATTTATTATTGTTTTTAGCCCAATTTGCATCAAAAGACCATTCAAAGTTTTGAGTTCTAATAGGAACAAATGTTGCTGAAACTTCGATACCATTATTTGAAATTTCGCCAGCATTAATTTTTAACCCTGTTGCTCCTGTTATCTGGTCAACATCAACAGAAACTATTTGATTGGTTGTTGATGAATTATAATAAGTTAAATCAAAAGACATTCGATTTTGGAAAAATTTAGCTTCTATTCCTGCTTCCCAACTTTCAACATTTTCAGGCTGAATTAATGGATCAGGAATAGTTCCTGGTAATAAATAACCGCCAGGAAATGAGCTTGTACCATAATATTGATCTAATGAATAAGGAGATGTATCATTACCTACATTTGCCCATGAAAATCTTAACTTAGTAAAATCAATCCAAGGAATATTGGTTTTAAAATCTGCAATTTGATTTACTAAAACACTAACTGCTACCGATGGGTAAAAGTAAGACCAATTTCCGCGTGATAATGTACTTGACCAATCATTTCGTCCAGTGATATCCACATAATAAGTACTATCCCAGCCTAAAGAAAGTAAGCCATATAGACTATTAACAACTTTTTTACTTCTGTAATTACTTGGATCTGGAATAATGCCCGGAGGTAAGTTAGTTGTTGTATAAATACCTTCCTCTCCAAGTGAATTTAATGTAATTTTACTGTTGTAATATTCATTAATTCTATTATTACCGCCTACCATAACTGAAAAGTCTAATCTTTCATCAGCTAAATCATTATTTATGTAACGTAACATGAAATCATTGTTGTTTTCAATTCTTCTAATTGTTTGCTCTCTATAAAATCCGTTAACATAATCGGCTGTATAAAAAGGTCTTCTTTGAGTTCTAAATTCGTCAGACAAATCGATACCAGATTTTAAATCAAAAGTTAAACCTTTCATTAAATCAAACGTTAAAGCCATGCTACCAAATACTCTGTTTTTGTTTTCTGTATTTAAATTCTCGTACAATACACGGTAAGGATTATATGAATTTGAAGATGGAAATACTAAGCCATTACCATTTTCTCCCAAGGCATTGTAATTTAAAGCATTATAGCGCCCTTTAAAATATTCATCTTTCCAGTCATTAATACTATTAACATTAAAACCCCAAGCTAAATTATACATAACGCCAGTTTCATCATAACCACCACTTGGCATGTTATCACTTGTTTTTTTATAATAATTTATTTTTGAATTTAATTTTATTTTTTCATGTAGAGGTGTGCTGAATGATAATGAAATTGTTTTTCTATCAAAACCTGTATTTGGCAGAATGTATTCATTTCTAAAATCGGTAACCGAAAAACGCGTGGATGTTCCTTTACCATTACTTCCGCTTAAAGAAACGGTATTACTGGTGGTTACACCTGTGCGAAATAAACCAGTGTACCAATCATCTTGATAAACCCATGGTTTTTTTGTGAAATTCCCTGTATCCCAATCTTTGGAAGAATAAAGGTAACGCATTTTGTTAGGGTCAAATCGTTCACCAAATGTAAACCTAGAATAACGTCTTGGAACGGCTACACCATCTTCAGACATTTCTGGAGTTAGTTCCCATAAAGAATAATCGTTTTCTCCTAAATCTGATCCATTACCATATTCTGTTTGAAAATCTGGAAAATAACCAGCCACGTCGAAAGTGGTTGAAGAATTTACTGAAATTCCGAGGCCTTTACCTTTTTTTCCACTTTTAGTCGTTATTATAATGGCACCGTTTGCTGCCCGTGATCCGTAAAGTGCCGCAGCGGCAGGACCTTTAAGAACTGACACGGAAGCTATATCATCGGGATTGATATCACTCATACCATCACCAAAATCTACTGGAGCGTCGGCTTGTGCATAATTACTAACATTATTTGTAGCTGTCATTCCTGAGTTAACAGGAATTCCATCAATTACAAAGAGCGCTTCATTACTACCATAATTCAAAGACTGGTCGCCACGAAGAGTTACACGAATAGAACCACTTGGCCCTGAGCCTGCCTGTGTAAATGTAAGACCGGCAACTTTTCCAGCCATACCATTTAACCAGTTTCCATAAACAGCTTTGGTAATATCTTCACCATCTACTTTAGCAATTGAATAGCCTAAGGATTTTTCTTCCCTACTTATATTTAATGCTGTAACGACTACTTCGTTTAGTAAGTTTTCGTCCTGTAACATTGTAGTCTCTAAAAATACTCCGGATGCTGCCGCAACAACCTGTGTTTTAAATCCTACAAAAGAAATTTTTAAATTGACTTTAGATTTTTGTGTTTTTATAGTGAAATTTCCATCAAAATCAGAAACAACTCCGTTGTTAGTTCCTTCTTCAATTATTGTAGCTCCAAGCAATGGAATTCCATCTGCCAGTATCTTACCTGATATAGATTGGCCATGCATAATTGATGTTAGAGTAAATAACATCATTAAGGTGATCAAGCGGATGTTTTTTTTCATATTATAGTTAGTTGGGTTATTAATAATTTTTGTGCAAATATATTTTTACAATCTCATGTTGACTTTAATATATCGTTAACCTTATATTATCTAGTTGTTATTAAGCATTAACTAATCAACAATACTCTCAAACAAATTTTTTAACAATAAATGTTTGTTTCAAATAATATAAATATGTTTCAAAATTAATTATATATTTCAAATATATATAATTTTATCATTAAAACAAAGCAATTTGAAATAATATGAAACAATATAATTTATAATTCTCCATTTTGTGGTTATAAATTATTCTGAATTTTAATTTAATTATTCTAAGAAGTTTGAAGTCACTTCCAGTTTATGACAACCCCACCATCAATAAAGCAGCTAATGAAGCACCAATAATTGGGCCCACAACAGGAACCCATGAATAGCTCCAGTCACTCGAAGCTTTATTTTTTATTGGCAAAATGGCATGCATAATTCGTGGTCCTAAATCTCTTGCAGGATTAATGGCATAACCTGTTGTACCACCTAACGATAACCCGATAGCCCAAACTAAAAAAGCCACAGGCACTGCTCCTAATGAACCTAAGCCTATAATGGTTTGTGTATCATTAATGGTTGCATTTGTAAAATACAGGATGGTGAAAATCAATACAAAAGTACCCACTATTTCACTAATTAAATTTGAAAAGGTATTCCGAATTGCCGGAGCTGTGCAAAAAACAGCTTTTTTTGTATCAGCATCTTCAGTAGCCTCAAAATGATTTTTATAAACCAACCAAACCATTGAAGACCCTAACATAGCGCCAATCATTTGTGCTAAAATATAAGAAGGTACAGATTCCCAAGGAAATTTACCTGCAATTGCTAAACCAATACTAACAGCTGGATTGATGTGCGCACCACTGTAAGGACCTGCTACAACAACCGCCACATACACTGCTAACGCCCAACCTGCTGTTATGACGATCCAACCACTGTTATTGCCAATCGTTTTGTTCAAAACTACATTGGCAACTACACCGCCTCCTAATAAAATCAATAAAGCTGTTCCTATAATTTCTGCTATAAATGGAGTCATAATTTTTAGATTTTAGTTTTAGTCCAATATTCTAAAGCATCTATAGCTTTGTACCAACCTTTAATTTCTTTTTCTATAACATCTCTTTCTGTAGTAGGATTATAGCTTTTATCTGTTTGCCATATTTCTTGAATTTCTTCAGCGTTTTCCCAAAAACCAACTGCTAATCCTGCTAAGAAAGCAGCACCCATAGCCGTGGTTTCAACCACTTTAGGACGCACGGTTACGGTATTCAACACATCTGCCTGAAATTGCATGAGTGTATTATTTACCGTAGCTCCACCATCTACCCGTAATTCTTTTATTGAAATACCAGAATCGGCTTCCATAGCTTTTAAAACATCCATGGTTTGGTAAGCGATAGATTCAATGGCTGCACGCGCTATGTGGGCATCTGTGCTGCCTCTGGTTAATCCAAAAATCGTTCCTTGTGCATGTTGGTTCCAATGTGGCGCTCCTAAACCTGCAAAAGCAGGCACAAAATAAACACCATCTGAACTTTTAACAGAACCCGCCAGTTTTTCAACATCGGATGATGTTCTTATAATTTTTAAACTATCACGCAACCACTGTACCACAGCTCCGGCAATAAAAATACTACCTTCTAATGCATATTGTGTTTTGCCATTAATTTTCCATGCCACGGTGGTTAATAAATTATTTTTTGACACAATGGGTTTATCACCAATATTCATAAGCATAAAACAACCGGTACCATAGGTGTTTTTCACCATCCCCGGTTTGGTACACATTTGCCCGAATAAAGCAGCTTGTTGATCTCCTGCTATTCCTGAAATAGGAATATTAGCATCATAAAAAGTCGATTTTGTATGACCATATACTTCACTAGACTGCTTAACTTCTGGCAACATACTTTTTGGAATGGTGAGCAATTCCAATAGTTCATCATCCCAATCCATGGTATTTATATTGAACAATAAAGTTCTAGATGCATTGGATACATCGGTTACATGTTTATCTCCTTTTGTAAAGTTCCATATCAACCATGTATCGATAGTTCCTAAAATTAAATCACCTGCTTCGGCTTTTTTCCTTGCACCTTCTACATGATCTAAAATCCATTTTACTTTGGTTCCAGAAAAATAGGCATCAATTACTAAGCCTGTTTTTTCTCTTATTAAATCACTTTTACCTTGTTTTTTGAGTTCATCGCAATAGTCAGCTGTTCTTTTATCTTGCCAAACAATAGCGTTATAAATGGGTTTACCTGTATTTTTGTCCCATACAACAACCGTTTCCCGTTGATTGGTGATTCCAATAGCCGCAATGTTTTCAACATTTAACCCTTTTTTAGCAATCGCTTCGGCAGCAACACCAGCTTGGGTTGACCAAATTTCATTAGGATCATGTTCCACCCAACCCGGTTTTGGAAAATATTGGGTAAATTCTTTTTGAGCTACAGATACGATGCTTCCTTTTTTATCGAAAACAATAGCTCGGGAACTGGTCGTTCCTTGGTCTAGGGCAAGTATATATTTTTCCATAGTAATTAGTTTTAGTTATTTAGTGGTTGGTTGTATGTTGTTTGTTGTTTAGTCGTTTGTTGTTAAGCTGTTAGAGAACTTCAACTTAACACTTCCACGACAAACGTCTTAACTTTATTTACAATACATATTGATTGGCTATTTTGGTACAGTCGTTAATTTGCTGTAATTCCCATATAGTATCCTTATCTAATTCATTTGCTAATATTTTGGCTACCATAGGAATTATTTCTAATGTAGCTCTGGCATCTAAAAACAAGGTACGAACACGTCTTGCCAAAATATCTTCAACAGTTCTTGCCATTTCATATCGAATTGCCCAAATAATTTCTGCTTTGGTATAGGGAAGTCGTGGATGTAATGTATCCCCTAATTCTGGAGTTTCTCTAATTAATTCTTGAATAGCAGCCTTATCGCTTCCATAAATATATTGATGCTGTGTTTTATCAATAGAATCAATAGCACCATGAATTTTCACATCTTTAGTTTTACATGGTTTACTTTCTAATTTCCCAATTGAAATAGCTTTATTTATGGTGTCTTGAGCCATTCTTCTGTAAGTGGTCCATTTACCTCCAGTAATGGTTATTAATTCAGAATTTGAAACAATAATTTTATGGCTTCTTGAAATTTCTTTGGTTTTTTCAGACTTATCCGTTGGAGCTGCCAATGGTCTTAATCCTGCAAAAATGCTCAGCACATCGGCTTTACTTACCGTTTTTGTTAGATAACTGTTTGCAGTATTAATGATGAAATCTACTTCAGTATCTAAAGCTTTAGGCTCTAAACTGTGACTATCAAGTAACGTATCTGTGGTACCAACCACCACTTTATTATGCCATGGCACTAAAAATAACACCCTACCATCGTTGGTTTTTGGAATCATAATCGCATCATTTCCCGGTAAAAATGATTTATCTAAAACCAAATGAATTCCCTGACTGGGGCGCACAATGTTTTTAGACTCTGCATTATCCATTTTCAAAATTTCATCAGTAAAAACACCTGTGGCGTTTATAACAACTTTAGTTTTTAAAGTATAAGAAACTTTTGTTTCTGTATCTTCTGCTACAACGCCATTTACTACGCCTTTGTTATTTTTAGTTAGCTGATTTACTTTAAAATGATTTAAAACAGTCGCTCCATGCTCTATAGCCGTTTGTGCAATATTTACGGCTAATCTGGCATCATCAAATTGACCATCATGATATACAACACCACCCTTAAGACTTCCGTTTTTAATAGTACTTAATCTTGAAAGGGTTTCTTTTTTATTGATTCGAATCGATTTGCCAAAACTCAATTTACCCGCCAAAGCATCGTAAATTTTTAGCCCGATGGTATATTTAATCGTTTCAAACCAACCATAATTTGGAATTATAAACGACTGGTTACTTGCTAAATGGGGGGCATTCTTCAACAGCAAACCTCTTTCGTACAAAGCTTCCTTTACTAAATCAATGTTGCCTTGTGCCAAGTAGCGAACCCCACCGTGAAGCAATTTTGTGCTCCTGCTTGAAGTTCCCTTTGCAAAATCCACTTGTTCCAACAGAAGTGTTTTAAACCCGCGTGTTGCACTATCTAGCGCAATGCCTAATCCTGAAGCGCCGCCGCCAATAATTATTACATCCCAGTTAGAATGCTGTTTTAACTGCTTAATCAATATTTTTCTCTCAAACAAATGGATTCGTTTTAGTAACAATTAACTTTATTTAATTTCAAATATATTAATATTTTTTTTAAAACGAAATAAAACGAAATGCATTTTTGCTGTTAATAATTAAAATGTCGTAATTTAACTTCTTTTCCTTTCGCTTTATTATATTTGTAATTATGATAAGACACGAAACCATCTTAAATATTTTGGCCAAAGAGAAACACATTGAAGTGTTAGATATATGCGAAGAATTAAGCGTATCAGCTGTTACCATACGGAAAGATTTAAAATTTTTAGAGGAAAAAGGTTTGTTATTTAGAACTCATGGAGGAGCATCTTTAGAGAATCCTTATATTAATGAAAAAGCAGTTTTAGAAAAGGAAAAAATATATGTTGAAGAAAAAAATGGTATTGCCAAACTAGCAGCAACACGTATTGTTGAAAATGACTCTATAATGATTGCTTCAGGCACCACTGTTCAAGCACTTTCAAAATGTATAAAACCAAAAAACAAA
The DNA here is from genome assembly GCF_052728615.1 of Mariniflexile sp. Taxonomy (NCBI): domain Bacteria; kingdom Pseudomonadati; phylum Bacteroidota; class Flavobacteriia; order Flavobacteriales; family Flavobacteriaceae; genus Mariniflexile; species Mariniflexile sp. Next base: position 20,156 of record NZ_JBFVFE010000068.1, read on the forward strand.
CTCACTGTCATTACTTCATCACTCTATGTTGTGTTGCATTTAATTCATGATAAAAACATAGAAATATTGCAACTTGGAGGCTATGTACGGCACAGTTCTGCCTCAGTAATTGGGGCCTATGCAGCCCAAATTTTAGATAACGTATCCTGCAGTAAACTTTTTTTAGGAGTTGATGGTATAGATTTGGATTATGGTTTATCCACAACTAATTTAGAAGAGGCACAATTGAACCAAAAAATGTTGGCATCAGCTCAAAAAATTATTGTATTGGCCGATTCTTCAAAATTTGGCAAAAAAAGTTTTGCTAAGATTTGCGATTTGAATGCTATCAATGAAATTATTACTGATAAAGAAATTTCTCCCATAATCAAGAAAAGGTTAGAGGAAAAAGGGGTTGTCGTGACGATAGTTTGAGACTAATTTTATTTTTTAAATATGGTTTTGTACAGGAAGTATTTATGGTTAATTGATGTCTATATCCGTATTTTATTGGTCTCAAATTGAGTTAAAACTATGTACTTTAGTGCATCTCGCTTTAGCTTCTAAAAATTTTGCCACGAATCGCACGAATTTTCACGA
>NZ_JBFVFE010000069.1:0-20537 GCF_052728615.1 Mariniflexile sp.
TTTTTATCGGTCACATGGTTCTTCCATACAATCATTCCCTTGGGTATCGAGAGTTCGTTATGGAAGTTTCATGTGTTCATATTATTTCTTTTTTATCGGTCACATGGTTCTTCCATACAATCATTCCCTTGGGTATCGAGAGTTCGTTATGGAAGTTTCATGTGTTTATTTTATTGTTTTTTATCTGTCATCCCGGATAGCTATCGGGATTTCCATTTAATGAACTCATCTTGACTTTTTCTATTTCCTAAAAAACGGTTAAAATTCGTCCATATTTCGTTACCTTTTTTATGCGTAGCGATGCTATGCCTTTCAAAAAGTGCCTCATCTGAACAAATTTTATCTCGTTTTCGGTCAAAAACAAAAAGTCAAGATGAGTTCAATAATTACCTCGGGCATCGAATTTATATGGATGTTTCATGATTGATGCGTTGTTATTTCTTTTTCTTTTTGTCCAAATGGCTACCTCCCGGTATATTCATTTTGTCTGTTAATCTAGAAATTTCGTTCAAATCAATATCTCCGGTAAGCGACACTACTACGGTTTCAAAACGTCTTTGCTCTCCGTTAATTTCAACGCTTTCCTTCATTACTTTACTAATGCCGTTTACAAAAATTAAAAGTTCTTTTACATGGTTGGAATCTTTACCTTCCTTTACATAGAATTTCACTTCGGTACCATCATCTTTCACTTCCATTAACTCTTCCAAAGAACTGGAGCGCGATTTTACCCATTTGGCAATATCGCCCGAAATGCTTTTATTATCGGTAACGATGGTTTTAAAACTTGTGATGCTGCTCACCATGTCCATATACGCTTTAGCTTCTGGATCGTCCACATTAATGCCCATTTTTGCTATCATTTGAAACATTTTAGGTTTGATGGACACATAGGTTACATCGGAATTGTCATTGTATTTTTCAAAAATATCCTGGGCCATTCCGGAAAGAGGCAATAATAGGATTGCCATTACGAGTACTATTATTTTCTTGTTCATTTTATTTATTTATTATTGTTATTCATTATTTTTATTTAAAAATGATGCTTGTCCCTTTTTCAATTTCATTCAAATAATCAAGGGTTTCTGTTCCTTTTTTAAGGCCGTCAAGGTAATTTACCGTTGAAATTCCTTTATTAAAATGAGCTGAAATCATTGCTAACTGTTTTGTAACTTCGTTAAGCGCGTCTTCCGGATTATCATACGTGCCATAAGCATATTCTTGATAAGAAGACACTGCGGGCGTTTTAAAATAATATCCCAACATTAATACGGCTACCGCAGCTACCGCCATCCATTTATAGGTAAATACCTTTTTATCCCGATAGCCATCGGGATTTAATGGAAGATCTTTAGTAAATTGTTCTTGTTGATTTACCACAAAATACGCAAACATGGGTTTGTACATTTCTAAATGTGGCGCTACGGTTTCTTGCGAAAAATAGTTTTTTAACTGTTGCTCTTCATGTAGCGATGTTTCCCCGTTTTCGTACTTTTCAAGTAATTTTTCTATACTATTTAATACCATAATTATGTGTATTAGTTAATTTTTCCCGTATTGTTTTTCTGGCTCTGGATAAGGTTACCCGTACTGCGGTATTGTTCATGTCCAGCATTTTTGCAATCTCGTCTAAATCGTATGCTTCTATATCCCGCAATTGGATAATAACTTTTTGTTGTTCTGGCAACGCTTCAATAATTTTTGCCACCCAACTAACACTATCGTTTAATTCAATTTGCTTTTGTAATGGTGTATTCTTTTCTTCATAATTATTATGCACAATTTTTAAATTCTGTGCTTGTTTCGATTTTAGCTTATCAAAACAAAAATTCTTGGTCATGGTCATTGAAAATGCTTCCACATTTTTATACGTTTCCATTTTTTCTTTGTTGTTCCATAACTTCATCAATACTTCTTGGGTCGCATCTTCAGCCTCTTCTGTAGATACCAGTAGCCGTTTTGCCAAACGAAATACTTTATCCTTAAAAGGCATCACGATATTTAAAAACTCGTTTTGAGTCATTTTTGGTTTGGTTTAAGCCCCATTGCCCTTCGGACATTTAACTTCGTTGAATCTTACGATTTCCCCAAAGAAAATTTATTTGGTTCTATTTTGATTGAATAGCTTGGTTATTGCTATTTGATATTACGACGAACATACATATAATTTGTTACAATTATTTTTTAATTATATAATAATGTAAGTAAATTTAGAGTTTTAAAGACTAACCGCCCATAAAAAACAATAAACAGGCACAGATGAACCATCCATAACTAAATTTTGTTGTACAATGAAAATCATTATATGGATGCAACATCTGACCAATTAAAAACAATAAACAGGCACAGATGAACCATCCATAACTAAATTTTTGTTGTACAATGAAAATCATTATATGGATGCAATATCTGACCAATTAAAAACAATAAACAGGCACAGATGAAATTTATAAAAGCCCTAATTCTAGTATTTACAATTTCTTTTTTGGTAACCGGTTGTTATGAGGATAGCGACGACAAACAAATTTCATCAAATGAAATAAATGATTTTGTTTGGAAGGGGATGAACTCCTGGTACAATTGGCAGTCTCAAGCCCCTAATCTATCCGACACAAAAGATGATAACACAAGTGAATACCAAGTTTTTATAAATCAATATAACAATCCGAGTGATTTTTTTAACAGCTTAATATTCCAACCTAACGTTACTGATAGGTTTTCTTGGTTTATTGAAGATTATAACGAACAACAGCTTGAATTTCAAGGCATTTCCAAATCCCATGGTCTTAAGTACAAATCTGTTCAAATAAACACTAATGGGGATATAATTATTTATGTAAGATATGTTGCTGATAATTCCCCTGCAAGCGATGCCAATATTAAAAGAGGCGATATTATTAATGCCATTAATGGAACGGTTTTAAACACCTCCAATTTCAGCAATGTTGTAAACAGTTTGTTTGATGATACCGTAACCCTTTCTTTTGTTTCTGAAAACGGCGGCGTTTTAACACCTCTGCAAAGCAAAACCATTATAGCAACTGTTTTATCTGAAAACCCCGTTTATTTGAAAAAAGTTTTCAATAACATCAACGGCAAAAAAGTAGGCTATTTGGTCTATAACGGATTTAGAACTGCTTACAATGATGAATTGAATGAAGCATTTTCTTTTTTTAAAGGAGAAAACATAGATGAATTCATACTGGATTTAAGGCTTAATGGTGGAGGTTCAGTTGGCACTTCAGCATATTTATCAAGCATGGTTTACGCCAATGCTGGAACAAGTAAATTTGCTGATTTAAAGTTTAATTCAAAACATAGCAATAGAGATGGTTCTTATTTTTTTGAAAACACACTGAATGTTTTTGATATTAATGATAAAAAAACAGGAGAACAAACTATAAATAGGTTGAGTACCCTTAATAGATTATATGTTTTAACCTCCAATAGCACTGCGTCTGCAAGTGAAATGGTCATAAACGGTCTTAAGCCTTATATGAATACCGTAAAGATTGTAGGCACAACAACTTACGGAAAAAATGTTGGTTCCATAACGCTATATGATTCTCCACGGACTGATTTTCAAGATCAATCATCGGCAAACCCAAGACATACTTATGCTATGCAACCCATCGTTTTTCAAATATTCAATAAAAATGGCGAAAGCGATTACACGCAAGGTTTTATCCCAGATATTGAAGTAAATGAATATGAATTTTGGAACAATATCCTTGCCTTTGGCGATGAAAACGAAGTGGTTTTAAAAGCGGCACTTGATGATATAAGAGGGTTTACTACAAAAATGAACACTTCTAAAAAACAACAACCATTTGCAAAAAAAATAGAACTAACAGCCCCAGACAAAAAGTTTGAATACGAAATGTATATTGATAAACAGTTCTTTGTGAAGTAACAAAAATAGCGTCGCTACAACTTAAATAACGACGCTATTTATTTTTACAAATTAATGTCCAATCCCAAATTTACATTTCTGCCTTTTGTGGTAAATCCGATGATTTCGGTATAATCCTCATTAAAAAGATTCGTTATTCCTGCAAAAAGCTTCACTTTTTTCTTTATTAATTTTTGGCTAAAATAAAGATCGATTAATGAAAACGCCTTTAGCTCTTCATTTTGAAAGGTCGAAAAATCCAAATCGGTTCTACTTCCTACAAATTGATAAGTTGCTGATGCATACGTTGCTTCTGAAAAACTATAACCTAAACCAGCATTTGCTTTATGTTTTGGTAATTTTAATCGGATGCCATCTTTTAATTCCGTAAACGTATAATTTGCATTAAACGATAAATCTTCAACAATCTTAATCTCAGCTTCTACCTCAATACCGTTTACATTAGCATCCGTTGTTGCATTTTCATAAGCTGTGGTATATATAATGGTATTTTCTTCTTTTCTGTTAAAATACAAAGCGTTGACTCTAAATCCTTTTTTATTGGAAAATTCCAAACCACCTTCAATAGTGGTGTTTTCTTCTGGTTCTAAATCGGGGTTAGCACCAAAAAAGCCAAACAACTGCGATAGGTTAGGAGCAATAAACGATGTTGCATAAGACCCCATTAGTTTAAAGTATCCCAAATCAACCGGAATACTATAAGACGGATTTAAACTATAAACAAAGTGGGAACCATACTCGCTGTGGTTGTTCAAACGTGCACCAGCATTCAAATTTAAACCGAACTCTGACACATAGACCACATTCAAATAAGGGTCGGAGTTTTTATAACTTTTATCTGTAGCAAACAGACTTTTATAATCCGCATGGTTGATGCCAACAATAGTATAAAACGATTCATTAAAAACATATTTATTAAAGGCATCAAGCACATAGCTTTCAGATTCATAACTTGTTAAGTAATCAGAAATATTCTCTCTGTTCATCTTAGAATATGCTGCATTAATTTGAAAACTTCCATTGTTGTAACTAAACTTTGGCGCAATGCCCACTCTGGATTGCTTAGAAAGATACTTATCATTGGTGTCTCCAGGTGCATATGTTGGCGGCGGAAACCCATCAATATCCGTTTTTAATTTATCATAACTTGCAAAAGCAGTTATTTCAAAAGCATTGCTAAATTCATATCCCAGTTTTAAATTGGTATTAAATTTTGAAAATGCATCCTTTTCCGGGTTTTCAGATTTTACTGCCGATAGCCCGTCAACATATCTATTTCCAAAACTTGCCAAATAAGAAAATTTATCAGCATTTCCATTTACGGAAACACTGTTGGTAAAACTTGAACCATTATAATTCAAATTCTCTTGAGATTGATTGGTGCCAACAACCGATAAAAAACTGGCAGCCACCTTTTCACTTGAAGCTTTTTTAGTGGTAATATTAATAACAGCGGTTGCCGCTGCATTACCGTATAAAGTACTCGCTGCCCCTTTAATGATCTCGATGGATTCAATGGTGTTCAAATCCAATAACCGTAAATCAAATTCATTGGAAACCAACGATGGGTCATTCACCTGGATGCCATCAATAAGCACCAACACTTGCCTGTTATTACCTCCTCTTACATAATAGCCCAAATTCTGCCCTTCGGCACTTCTGCTACCGTTAATTTCAATACCACTTTTAGTATTTATTAATTCAGAAACACTTCTACCGCGATTATTCTCAATCTCTTTTTGTGAAATTTTAATAACGGTTTTTCCCGAATGTTCACGTTTTAAGGCAAAACGCGAATCTGTAATCACAACTTCATCCAGTTGTTGTACTTTTGTTGAATCTGCTTCTTTTTGGGCAAGACCAGCCATCGATATACCTAAACATAGCATACCAAAAACATGTGTTTTTTTGTTCATTTTAATGAATAATACTCGAGAACCGCATGGATTATCATACGCAAACTTTTATCCCGAAAGTTTAACTTATTTGTTTTGAAAATGGCAGGTCTCCTGACTTGCGTCCTCATGTTGGTCTTCCCATCCCGAAATATCGGGACAGTGACATTGAAGTAGAACATGAAGCTTTGTAGCTTACAGTTGCGGGAACAGTCCAAGAATTGAAGAATTACGATTGACGAATTACGATTTTAACCGTCGTAAATCCAAAATCCACATTCGTAAATCAACTCACTTGGTTCCCTTTTAATTTATTCACGTGAAATGAACAAAACCAAATTTCGATGCAAAAGTAAACATTTTGACTAATCATTTATTCAAAAGATTAAATAATCTTACTTTTGAAAAAGTAAAATATCAACTTTTGAAAAAAACAATCTTATTCTTTTTATTCACATGTTTAATCGCATGCAAAAGCGAACCAAAAAAAAAATTGTACGAAGCCATTGGTGGTGAGCAATTATCATTAAAATATGCCAAAGGTTTTTCGGTTAAAGATTATGGTACTTATAAAATTCTGGAAATTATAAATCCGTGGCCAAAAGCGGACAAAAGTTATCGTTTTGCACTTTTAAACAAAAATTATGATGCCAAGTTTTGGAGTACAGAACAAGAACGATTTGAAGCAGCTATTGAAATTCCCATTAAAAAACTGGTAGTTACTTCAACTACACATATTCCTGCTTTGGAATTATTGAACGTGGAGCAAACCTTGGTAGGTTTCCCTGGAACGGATTATATTTCTTCTGAAAAAACAAGAGACAGAATCGACAAGGGGTTGGTAAGGGAATTGGGTAAAAATGAAGGCATAAATACGGAGGTTTTGTTGGAAATAAAACCAGATGTTGTTATTGGCTTTGGAATTGACGGCAATAACAGAACCTTTGAAACGATAAAAAAATCGGGGATTCCTGTTATTTTTAATGGGGATTGGGTGGAAGAATCGCCCTTGGCTAAAGCCGAATGGATTAAGTTTTTTGGCGTTTTATTCAATAAGGAAAAAGAAGCAGATTCTATTTTCAACACCATTGAAACCAATTATTTAGAAGCTAAAGCGTTGGCTAAAAAAATTAAAAATCAGCCAACCATTTTAAGCGGCGCCATGCATAACGATATTTGGTATTTGCCCAATGGCAGCAGTACCGAAGCGCAGCTTTTAAAAGATGCCAACACCAACTATTTGTGGGGCGATACCAAAGGAACCGGAAGTTTATCCCTTAATTTTGAAACCGTGTTTTCAAAGGCTAAAAATGCCGAAATTTGGTTAAGTCCGTCAAATTATGTTAGCAAAGAAGCTTTAAAAAATGGCAATTCGCACCATGCCATGTTTGATGCTTTTCAAAATAACAACATTTATTCTTCTATCAATACCGCTGGAAAATCGGGTGGTATCTTATATTTTGAATTGGGCACTACCCGACCCGATTTGGTTTTAAAGGATCTTATTAAAATTTGTCATCCAGAACTGCTAAAAAATTATGACCTTTACTTTTTTAAACACTTAAATTAATTGTGGCATGGTAAGAATCTGTCAGGTTTTAAAAACATGACAGGTCTGCTTGAATAATATTTTATGACTTCAAACTACAGATATTCATTTTTAGGACTCATACTGATTTTATTTTTATGCTTTTTAACAAACATAAGTTTGGGTTCGGTATATATTCCTTTTAAGGATGTTTTTAATAGTTTAATTGGAAGCGCTACGGAACAGGAAACTTGGCAACACATCATACAAAATTACCGATTGCCAAAAGCCTTGACCGCTATTTTAGTGGGTTCTGGTTTGGGTATTTCCGGACTTTTGATGCAAACCTTATTTCGAAATCCGTTGGCTGGTCCTTTTGTGCTGGGCATTAGTTCAGGTGCCAGTTTAGGTGTGGCATTAATAATTCTGGGTTCTTCGGTTTTTGGAGGTGTTTTTATGTCACTTTTAATCTCAAAATGGAGCATTGTTATTGCTGCCAGCTTGGGTAGTTTTTTGGTGTTGCTTGCGGTGTTAATGGTGTCCATAAAAGTACGCGATACCATGGCGATACTCATCATCGGGCTTATGTTTGCAAGTATTACCTCGGCCATTGTAAGTGTGCTTTCGTATTTTGGGTCTGCACAACAACTACAACAATATATTTTTTGGGGGTTTGGTAGTTTGGGCAACTTATCTTGGGATGAATTATTTATATTTTTTATTATTTACTGCCTCGGTATCATCGTTAGTTTAGCATCCGTAAAATCATTGAACACCTTGCTTTTAGGTGAAAATTATGCCAAAAGTTTGGGGTTGAACATTAAAAGGAGTCGATTGGCCATCATCATTTCAACCAGTTTATTGGCAGGCACCATTACAGCATTTGCGGGACCTATTGCGTTTATTGGGTTGGCAATTCCACATTTAACACGGCAGGTTTTCAATACGTCCAATCATAAAATATTATTACCGGCGGTTTTCTTATTTGGTGCCATCGTAATGCTTATTTGCGACAGTATTGCACAAATTCCGAACAGTGATTACACCTTGCCAATCAATGCCATAACATCGCTAGTTGGGGCGCCTGTGGTTATTTGGTTGCTGGTGAGGAAACGGAAGATGGTGTTTTAAAATGAGATGAAAGAAAATAGAACATAGAAAATAGACTAAAAGCGGCTGATAGAAACATTTGATTAACGAATAACGATTTTTGATTAACGATACTTGGAATTTAGTAATTGGAATTTGAGATTTTTTAGATAGAATTCATGACAGAAAACAACCCTCATATCATTTTAAAAACCAAAGCGTTATCCATTGGATATGCTTCTAAAAAGGAACGTACTATTGTGGCGTCCAATATTAATATTGAACTACACAAGGGCGAACTGGTTGGTTTGGTTGGCGGTAACGGCATTGGAAAATCGACGCTTTTAAGAACGCTTACCAATGTTCAAAATGCTTTAGGGGGCGCCGTTTTTATCAACGCAAAAAATATAAAGGACTATCCTGCACTCGATATAGCTAAAGTGATGAGTTTGGTTTTAACCGAACAAATGATGTCTAAAAATCTATCGGTTTTTGAACTGGTGGCTTTGGGCAGACAACCTTATACAAATTGGGTTGGTAGTTTATCTGAAAACGACCTAACCACTGTAAATACCGCTTTAACCCAAACCAATATTTCCGATTTAAAACATAAAAGGTGTTTCGAATTAAGTGATGGCCAATTACAAAAAGTAATGATTGCCCGCGCTTTGGCACAAGATACCGACTTGATTATTTTAGATGAACCTACCACCCATCTGGATATGTACCACAAAGCCTATATTTTGAAACTGCTTCAAAAATTAGCGAAAGAAACCCATAAAACCATTCTGTTTTCATCGCACGAAATAGATTTGGCCATTCAACTTTGCGATAGGTTGATTGTAATGTCTAAAGATAACGTAGTGTCGAATACACCTTGCAATCTAATTTCAAGCGGTACTTTTGAAACCTTATTCCCAAAAGATTTAATAGCTTTTGATGAAAAAACGGGGAGTTTTAGGGTTAAGAAGTAAGCAGTCTCAGTTTTCAGTCACAGTCGCAGTTTTCAGTATGTACGTGCAAGTCTTTGTTAATCTTTGTGGCCCCTCTGTGAAACTTTGTGCCATAACTTTTCAGTCTCAGTTTTCAGTCTCAGTTTTCGGTCTCAGTTTTCAGTAAAAAAACTTCTGTCTTCTGTCTTCCGTCTTCCATCTAAAAAATATATCTTTGAATAAATCCTTGTTTAAATGAACGACAACCTTATTCCCATACTTGCTATTTTAATTTCTGGCGGTATTGGAGCTTACATTGGAATTACTATTACCAAACTAAAAAGCAAAAGCGAAAAAAGCACTTTAGAAGAGCGTCAGAATCAATTAAACATTACCATTAACGAGTTAAAACAAAATATTGATAAAATAGAAAAAGAACGTGAAGATATTCGTCGTGAAAAAGAGTTTTTAAATTCTGAATTGGCCATAAAAAACACCGAATATGAGAATCTGCATCAACTTAATCTAAAAAGGGAAGCAGAGATTGAATTACGCCAAGAACAACTACGAAAGGATTTTGAGTTGTTGGCAACCAAAATTTTAGATGAAAAATCGGAGAAATTCACGCTTCAAAATAAAGAAAACATCAAAAATATTTTAACGCCGCTTCAAGAGAAAATAAAAATATTTGAAGATAAAGTGGATTTGACGCAAAAGGAAAGCATCAGCATGCATTCCGCTTTAAAAGAACAATTGTTGGGCTTAAAAGACCTCAACCAACAAATGACCAAAGAAGCTACTAACCTAACCAGAGCCTTAAAAGGCGACAGTAAAATGCAAGGGAATTGGGGCGAGTTGGTATTGGAACGGGTGCTGGAAAAATCCGGTTTGGAAAAAGATAGGGAATATTTTGTACAGCAAAGTTTTACAACCATTGAGGGTTCCCGTGTATTGCCCGATGTGGTGTTACATCTTCCCGATGGCAAAAAAATGGTGATCGACAGTAAAGTGTCGCTGGTAAATTATGAACGTTTTGTTAATTCCGAAGAGGACGAAAGACCCATGTTTTTAAAAGCCCACGTGAATTCGGTAAAAAAACACATCGACCAGCTTTCAGAAAAAAATTATCAAGATTTATATGATATTGAATCGCCGGATTTTGTGTTGATGTTCATCCCCATTGAACCTGCTTTTGCTGTGGTGGTGAACGATGATAACAGTATTTACAATAAAGCTTTTGAGAAAAATATTGTGATTGTAACGCCTTCTACCCTTTTGGCAACCCTTCGTACCATTGACAGTATGTGGAACAACGAAAAGCAACAGCAAAACGCTATAGAAATTGCACGACAAGCAGGAGCCCTTTACGATAAATTTGAAGGTTTGGTATCAGATCTAACAGGTGTGGGCAAAAAAATTGATGCAGCTAAAACCGATTATTCCGCAGCTATGAACAAACTGGTTGATGGCAAAGGCAATTTGATATCGAGTGTTGAGCGCCTTAAAAAAATGGGGGCAAAGGCTAAAAAAGCACTCCCAGAAGCGATTCTTAAACGTGCCGATGAAGATTTAGATTAATTTTAAATCCTAAATGGCATAATTTTAATATGCCCTTATTGGTTGTCGGAACATAAATAAATTACGAATCCACGAATAATTTATTTGCGGATTCGTGGCAAAAAACCCTAAAAACAAACAGATGAAACTTGTAATAAAAATAGGCCTCGGATTACTTCTCGCATTTATAATATATTTCTTGTTTCTGTATTTTGTTAGTTATAGCAAGGGTGTACGGGCAGGGGAATTGATTAAGTTCAGCCACAAAGGCGTTGTTTTCAAAACTTGGGAAGGCGAAATAAGCCAAGGCGTTTCTGAGGCCCAAACCTTTATATTTTCGGTTGAGGATAGCGAAAAACAAGTTATTGAAGACTTAAACAACTTTCAAGGCCATACGGTAAAGCTGTATTATTTTGAACGTTATAAAACATTATTCTGGTTGGGAGACACCAAATATTTTATAACCAAAGTAGAAAAAGAGCCTTGATACTGCTTACATTTTCACTTATTAAATGATAATTTTGTTTATCATGTAATTAAGTGATACATTTAAATATTCCATTTTAACGGCATATTTATAATTATGCCATTTTAACGGCATATTTATGATTATTCCATTTTAACGGCATATTTATGGTTATTCTATTGAAACAAACTATTAAATTTTAATATGGTAAGCGTCATAACAGGAGATATTATTAAATCTAAAAAATTCACAAATCCAGAAATATGGTTAACATCCTTAAAGGACGCATTGACTAAAACTGGAATTGATAAGAAAGATTGGGAAATTTTCCGCGGAGATAGTTTTCAAATTGAAATTAAGGAGAATAAAAAAGCCTTTTATGTTGCCACCTATATTAAAGCCTGCATAAAAACCGTGAAAGGATTGGATGTACGCATGGCCATAGGAATTGGTAATAAAAATTTTGACGGTGATATGATAACCGAATCCAATGGGGAAGCGTTTCAATTTTCTGGTAACACTTTAGCGCATCTTAAAAAAGAAAAAACAAACTTAAAAATAAAATCCAGTTCTTTATTTTTAGACGAAGAACTTAATTTGTACTTTAAGCTTGCCTTAATTGCAATGGATAATTGGACCGTCAATTCATCAGAAACCGTTAAAGCAGCACTTGAAAATTATGGCGGGTTGCAGACGGAAATAGCAAAAACTTTAAGCATTAGCCAAGATGCCGTAAGCAAACGCCTTAAACGAGCCTATTTTAATGAAATAATGGATCTGGATAGCATGTATCACCAAAAAATAACTTTACTGGAATTAAATCTCTTGGAAGAAAAATGATACTACTCATAAAGCTTTTATTGGCACACATCATTGGTGATTTTTTTCTCCAACCTGAAAAATGGGTCAAGGAAAAAGAACAGAAAAAACTAAAATCGAATAAGCTATATCTGCATGTACTCATCCATATAATTATAACTGGTATTGTACTTTGGGACACCTCTTTATGGCCCATCGTTGTAACTATTGGCACCACACATTTCATTATTGATGCCGCTAAACTTTTAATCCAAAAGAAAGAAACAAACCGTGTATTGTTTTTTATTGACCAACTGCTTCACGTAACAGTCATTTTTTTATCTTACTATCTTTTTACTGAAAACAAATTAGACTTGAATATTTTGGTAACCGAGAATAATTTGTTGCTATTGGTTTGCTTGCTGTTCTTGACGATTCCGACCTCCATAATTATGAAAACCATTTTTTTAAAGTGGAATATTTCAGAACTCACTAAAAATAACGAATCGTTGGAGGACGCAGGGAAATATATTGGTATTTTAGAGCGCATTTTAGTGTTCATATTTATAATAGCAGGCCATTGGGAAGCTGTTGGATTTTTAATTACGGCTAAGTCGGTTTTTAGATTTGGCGATTTAAAAGAATCGAAACACCGCCAACTTACAGAATATATTTTGATAGGGACACTTATCAGTTTTGGAATTGCTATACTGACTGGAATCGCTTACATGTACGTCAATCTAAATTTATATGCTTAAAACAACTGAAGAATCCCAAGTAACCATAACCCAGTTAATGCTGCCATCCAACTCCAATTTTAGTGGAAAAATCCATGGGGGCTATATTTTAGGGCTTATGGACCAAATTGCCTTTGCTTGTGCATCCAGGCATTCCAGGAACTATTGTGTAACGGCCTCGGTCAATAAAGTCGATTTTTTAAATCCCATAGAAGTTGGTGAGCTTGTTACCCTTAAAGCATCCATTAATTATACAGGCAGGACCTCGATGGTTATTGGAGTAAGGGTAGAATCTGAAAATATTCGAACCGGCGCTAAAAAACATTGCAACTCATCTTATTTTACCATGGTTGCCAAAGATGAACATGGAAATAATGCCCCTATTCCGGGCATTCTTCTAGACACGAAAGACAAAGTAAGACGTTTTGCCCGCAGTATTGCAAGACAAGAACAAGCTAAAAGCAGAACGTCTGCCTTTAAAACTTCGGAATTTAAAATGGAAGCCTGTTTAGGTTCGTTAATAAACCAAAATGCGAAAATTGATTTAAAATAACGTGAATTTTAAAAACACCCCTAAAGTCCCCTTTAGGGGACCAATCCATATCTTCAAATTTTCAGTTTTAAAAACCAATCTAATTGTCAACGATATCGCTTGATAAATTTTTTAATCTGATGCCTTGCAATGACATTAAAAAAGCCGCTTAAAGCGGCCTTTCAGTTTATTACTTATTAAGGTACATTTTTCGTCTGGAGTATAATTCGTAAAACTCATCGTCCTTTAAACTATCAATAAACAAGATGCTTTCTCCGGTGCTTTTCATTTCTGGCCCCAATTTCTTGTTCACATTATGGAACTTATTGAAAGAGAACACGGGTTGCTTAATGGCATACCCGCTTAACTTCGGATTGAAATTAAAATCTTTTACCTTTTTCTCTCCCAGCATCACTTTGGTGGCGTAATTCACATAAGGTTCTCCATAGGCTTTCGCTATAAAAGGAACGGTTCTGGACGCTCTAGGATTTGCTTCTATAATATAAACTAAATCGTCCTTAATAGCAAATTGGATATTTATAAGCCCCACCGTATTAAGTGCCAAAGCTATTTTTTTGGTATGGTCTTTTATTTGTTGCATCACCAAATCGCCTAAATTAAATGGCGGTAACATGGCATTGCTATCGCCAGAATGGATGCCGCAAGGTTCAATATGCTCCATGATACCTATAATATATACTTCTTCGCCATCACATATAGCATCCGCTTCCGCTTCAATGGCACCTTCTAAATAATGATCTAAAAGCAATTGGTTCCCTGGCATCTGGCTTAACAAATCCACCACATGCTTTTCAAGTTCTTCTTTGTTGATGACAATCTTCATGCCTTGACCTCCAAGCACATACGAAGGACGCACCAAAATCGGGAAATCCAACACATCGGCGATTGCCGAAGCTTCATCAGCCGTTGTGGCAATATCAAATTCTGGGTAAGGAATGTTGTTTTCTTTCAATAAATTAGAAAAATGACCTCTATCCTCAGCTAAATCCAACGATTCAAAACTGGTCCCTATAATTTTGATACCGTATTTGGTTAACTTTTCAGCAAGTTTCAAAGCGGTTTGTCCGCCCAATTGCACAATAACACCTTCTGGTTTTTCATGTTTAATGATGTCGTATATATGTTCCCAAAAAACAGGTTCAAAATATAATTTGTCCGCCGTATCAAAATCGGTTGACACGGTTTCAGGATTACAGTTAATCATGATGGTTTCATAACCACATTCGGCAGCAGCCAAAACACCATGTACACAACAATAATCGAACTCGATCCCTTGACCGATTCTATTTGGTCCAGAACCCAAAACGATGATTTTTTTCCTATCGGTAACAATACTTTCGTTATCTGCATAACGTTTGCCATCGGCAGTTTCCATATCACTTTCAAAGGTTGAATAATAATAAGGGGTTTTTGCCTTAAACTCTGCGGCACAGGTATCCACTAATTTATACACGCGGTTTACGCCAAATTCTTCACGTTTAGTGTAAACCTGACTTTCCAAACAGCCCAACATGTGCGCTATTTGCCGGTCGCCATAGCCTTTTTGCTTCGCTTCAAGCAATAAGTCTTTTTCAATGGTATCAATTTTAAAGGTGGAAATTTCCTTATGAAGTAAAAACAATTCTTCATACTGCTTTAAAAACCACATATCAATTTTAGTGATTTCATGGATTCTGCTTAACGGAATCCCCATGGCAATGGCATCATAAATGATAAACACCCGATCCCAAGATGCGTAGGTTAATTTTTCTATAATTTGGTTGTAATCTCTGTTTTCTTTACCGTCGGCACCCAATCCATTACGCTTAATTTCAAGTGATTGCGTTGCTTTATGCAGTGCTTCCTGAAACGAGCGACCAATGCCCATGACCTCGCCTACAGATTTCATTTGAATGCCCAACGTTCTATCAGATCCTTCAAACTTATCGAAATTCCATCGTGGTATTTTAACAATCACATAATCTAAAGTAGGTTCAAATAACGCCGAGGTAGATTTTGTTATTTGGTTCTGCAATTCGTCCAAATGATACCCAATGGCCAATTTGGCTGCAATTTTTGCAATAGGATACCCTGTTGCTTTGCTCGCCAATGCCGAGGAACGCGATACACGTGGGTTGATTTCAATGGCGATGATGTCTTCATTTTTATCCGGACTTACCGCAAACTGCACGTTACAACCACCGGCAAAATCGCCAATACTGCGCATCATGTGTATGGCCATGTCGCGCATTCTTTGGTAGGTTTTATCACTTAAAGTCATAGCAGGAGCCACCGTAATGGAATCTCCCGTGTGAATGCCCATGGGATCCATATTTTCTATGGAACATATAATGACCACATTGTCATTGGCATCTCTAAGTAACTCTAGTTCATATTCTTTCCAACCAATCAAAGCCTTGTCAATCATGACTTCATGGATGGGGGAAATTTCCAATCCGCGCGTTAGCAACTCATCAAAAGTTTCTTCATTATACACTATGGAAGCACCTGCGCCACCAAGCGTGAAAGACGCTCTAATTACTAACGGAAAGCCATACTCTTGGGCTATTTCCTTTCCTTTTAAATAAGACGTAGCCGTGGCTTGGGGCGCCATGGGGATGCCTATTTTAAGCATCAATTCCCTAAACTGCTCTCTGTCTTCCGTAATATTAATGGCATTAATGTCAACACCAATAATCTCTACATTAAAATCTGTCCAAATCCCTTTTTCATCTGCTTCAATACATAAATTCAATGCGGTCTGACCGCCCATAGTTGGCAAAACAGCGTCAATTTCCGGGTGATCTTTCAAAATCTTGATAAGTGATTTTGTGGTAAGAGGCAACAAATAAATATGATCCGCCATAGAAGGGTCGGTCATAATGGTTGCTGGATTCGAATTGATAAGTACTGTTTGTATTCCGTCTTCTTTAAGCGATCTTAAAGCTTGGGATCCTGAATAATCAAATTCACATGCTTGCCCAATAACAATCGGTCCTGAGCCAATAATTAAGATAGATTTTAGTTTTGAATTTTTTGGCATTTTTACTGTTTAAATAGTGTTTTTAAATAAGTTACAAAAGTAGTGATGCGTAGATATAAAAAAAGGTGTTACACTTAAGTAACACCTTTAAAATATCAAACAATGGTCAATCATTATTTTTTATGTCTAGATTCCGTTGAGACAGACAATTTTTTTCTTCCTTTAGCCCTTCTACGGGCAAGAACTTTTCTTCCATTAGCAGAAGCCATTCTTTCTCTAAAACCATGCTTGTTTCTTCTCTTTCTTTTTGATGGCTGAAATGTTCTTTTACTCATTATCTTATGTCTTTAAAATCTGAATTGTACTTTTTATTTGAATTTTGGCTTCTTCAAAACCGAGGGCAAATATACAAAGCCTTTATTACTTGGACAAATGTTATTTAAAAATATTTCAATTAATTTTTTATACATAAAAAATGCTGAAAACCTCTATTTAATTGGGCAAATTGGTTCTTAATTTGTCAAATATCTTTTCGTTGAATCTGATAAAAATTTAGTTTCTTTGCATTATATATTAAAACAGACAACAAAATAGGCCTGCATCAACCTTCAAATTATTCAAAATGTACAATAAAATCATAAAACTTATTATAGCTGCCGGCATCATTGCCTTTGCCATTTATCAATTTACCGAAGGAAACATAGGTAACGGCATCATGTTTATACTATTATCATTGATATTTGTGTTTCTTTATTTTAAAAATGAATTTATTTTATTGGCGTTTTTAAGATTGCGTAAACAGGATTTTGATGGAGCTAAAAAATGGTTGGATAAAATTAAAAATCCAGAGTCCGCTTTAGTAAAAAAACAACAAGGCTATTATAATTATTTGCACGGTTTGATGGTATCGCAGACCAATATGAACGACGCTGAAAAATATTTTAAGAAAGCCGTTACTTTAGGATTGTCCATGGACCATGATTTAGCTATGGCGAAATTGAATTTATCAGGAATCGCTTTTTCCAAACGCAGAAAAATGGAGGCTGAAAAACTGCTTCAAGAAGCTCAAAAACTAGATAAACAAGGGATGTTGACCGAGCAAATTAAAATGATGAAGGAAAACATGAAGCGTTCCCAAATGCCTAACCAACATTTTGGTGCGGGAGGTTCCATTAGAGCGCAGAAAAGGAGAGGTAATTAGTTACTGTTTCCAATTTTGAAGCCGGTCGAGGTACAAATACGATTCCACAAAATCCCTATGTGCTTTACTGGTCATTTTTTCAACCAAATTCAAAGCAGAAATGTAACTGGTTAAATTACCGTTTGAAGAACTGAATTTGCCATCTTCCACATAAGTCACTAAAGAATCATTTTGCACCAATAAATTTGGATAATCTTTTTGCAATTGCTCGCCACCACCAATCCAAGTAACAATTTTTTTCCCGTCTGCAATTCCAGAGGCACCAATCAATTGGGCCCCGGCGCAATTACTTACCGTATATTTGGTTTCTTTATTTTTCTCTTTTATAAAATCCACAATGTTTTTGTTATGCACTTGGGCATACATATCGTAAGCACTTGGTACAAAAAGCACTTCCAACTTCGGGCAATTCCCAAAGGTGTAATCGGGGATGATTTTTAAACCTTCTTCAGAAACAATGGGATTTTCGGTTTCGGCAATGGTAATGACATTAAAAAGTTGCTTACCATCTTCAGTTGGTTTTGCAAAAACATCGGCCGAAGCTGTTACTTCGGTTGTTAAAACACCATTGTATATTAACAGACCAATAGTAGGTAAACCTGTTTTAAATGGTTTTAAATGTGTGGTTAAGGTATCCGTTTGAGCTTGGGTTTTTTTGTGATTTCCAATGGTTATATTTGTTTTCGACTTATCGGAATTACAACTGCTAAAAACTATTGAAAACATAACAATAGCAACGACTATTGATTTATTCATAACATCTGATTTGTTTTTATTTTTCAAAGCGCAAAATCGTTAAAATCAACTTTCTTGGATTAGACACGAATAAATGGGTTTAGGCCATTTAAAATTCATGAAATTATAGCTACTAATTCGTGTCTTAATTTCACTCTGTTATTGCACATTATAATACCCTTTTTCAGGAATCTCAATAGTGTAACTTTTTCTGGATTTATTGTCGAGCTTAGGCTCTCTTAACCAAGGATTATGGATTTTTAGTATCTTATAATTGATACCGTATTGTTGGGCAAACTTTGTAAAATCGGTTATTTCGGTATCGATCTTAACTTTGTAAGTAGGCACATTGGTATATAAATCCTTTTCCCTGAAATTGAAACCATATTTAGCAGGATTGGTTAAAATTTCCTTTAGTGCCACAATTCTAAACACATAACGTCCGGTTTCTTCACCCAGCAATAAATCATAGTAGTTTTTTACATTTTGCTCTCTCAAATATCTTGATATTCCGGAATTTCCTGCGTTGTAAGCTGCGGCAGCCAATGTCCAGGAACCTAACTCATCCTTAGACTTTATCAAATATTTACAAGCTACTTCGGTCGATTTTTCCAAATGGTAGCGTTCATCAACATTATCGTTAACCTCCAATCCATTTTCTTTCCCCGTTGCGGGCATAATTTGCCAAACCCCCCGGGCCCCGGCAGGAGAAACGGCATTGGTTAAACCACTTTCTATAACTGCCAGATACTTAAAGTCGTCCGGAACCCCATTTTTTGCCAAAATAGGTTCTATAATGGGAAAGTATTTTTTTGCTCGTTTAAACATGAGCAGCCCATTGGATTGCCAATACGTATTAACTAGCAATTCCTTATCCATGCGCTCGTAAATATCAGGACTTTTAAGTGGCATAGATTCACCTGCAAAATCCAAATCAGCGGGTACTTGCAGCGCATAAACATTATAATCGTTTATAAGCTTTTTTTCAAAGTTCTCATCGGTTGGCGCATCTTGGAGGGCATAAACAAACAATGCGCATAAACTTAATAACCCCACAAACGCCAATAATTTCTGTACAGTCTTCATTTTTAAAAAGTTTTGTTTAAAGGTAAAAATATTGTTTAGTTTTCTAAGATAATACTAGGTAAATTTTCATTGAACCATTTGTATTTGTTGATAATCATAATGTGGGTACCGCCTTTTATTGTTATACAATTGGTTATGTTTTTTATGGGGAAAACAGCATCGTTATCGCCATGGATATGCACAATATTGGATGGATGGTTTTCCTGGTTCCAACACACCATCTGTTTGATGGCCCAACTTAAATAATGACTATCGTTTACCGATAAATATTTTTTATATAACTCCAGCCTTTTTGATATATTGCTACCAAAGGCATATTTAGCAAAAAGTTCTATATTACTTACCAATTGTACTGGCAACAATTTATATGCCATGGTTGATTTGGCCAGCAACATTTTTTTTGGCAATTCATGCATCGACTTCACGCTCGATACGATGATGAGTTTTCTAACCGCTAGGTGCTTGCCCATTTCCTGTACCAAAACACCACCAAAAGACACCCCAAGCAACACGCTGTTTTCGTGCTTTATGTGGGTTGACATTCTTAAAGCATATCCACTAATAGATTCATTTTCAAGGGGTATCATCCATTCTAAGCAATGCATTTCGAACTGGGTTTCGGGCAATTTTATGTTTTCAAAAATTTTGTGGCTTGCTGCCATCCCGGGCATTAAATAAACATGTATCAATTTTTTATCCATTTATTTTAATATGAAACCAAAAAGCAACCTTATAATTCTAATAGTTTATTTTATAAGGGATTAACAAATAATTTACTTTTTATTGACGATTATTTTACGTAAATTTGCAAAACAAAGTTATATAATAGTGCTCACTATTTTAAGTTTCCTAAAGAATTAAAAAAATACACTTACCATGATCGATGCTGCAGAATTAGTTGATAACGATTTTTTACGCCAATTTGAACTGAAAATTGATGACCATTTAGCTAAAATTGAATATTCTTTACAAGAACGAAAGATTTTTTTAACAAAGCTTATTATTCCTCCTTAAATCCGCAAGCGATTAATTTGCTATTTTAAACATTTATTTTATGTGGTAAAAGTAATCTTTTCGGATAATTT
>NZ_JBFVFE010000070.1:0-19768 GCF_052728615.1 Mariniflexile sp.
AAGGTTTTCAAACTGCTCAACAATCGCTTGGTGAGGTGGGCAAGAAAAAGGTATAAACGCTATAAGACCGGTATAAAACGTGCTTACGGGTGGTTTACAAGAGTGCAGGAGCAATTCCCCAACTTGTTTTATCATTGGCAAATGGGCTTTATCGTTTTTGTGTATGAGCCGTTGCGTGTCTCGGCAAGAACCATTAGAAGTACAAAACTGCGCTGGAAAATTCCCAAGAATTTTCCAGATGAGCGATGACCAAGCAATGGCTTATACACGGTGTTGCCAGTAGTGCTTATTTTTCGACGGGTTTTAATTTACTTTCCTGAATTTTTGATTTCATATAAGCTTTTAATTCGTCGAAGTTCATATTTTGAGTTTCAGAACTTATTTTGTCCCGAATATCACGCATCATTTTTACAGCGTCGAACGTTTTTTCTTTTTTAGTCGTTTCCATAGTTTCTTAAATCTTTAGGACTTCTAATTTCTATCATTTGGTAACCTAACTTTAGATTGACCGAATTATAACCTTTTATTCTGTCCAAGTTTACAATATGTTTAAAATTCCAGCTTGCCAAGACATCAACTTTATTGATGGTCGCCAAAGCTATGTGTCTGCAATCTTCGATACTTGTTTTTCCGACAACTTTTTCGGCGATATATTTATTCGCAAGATTGACCGATTCTTCATTCAGTTCAATCCGCTCAAATTTGTCGACTGGGTATTTTTGCAATAATGTTCTGACTTTTTCAGGTGCATTTATCAATTCCAAATCGAGTAAGTCCGAAACCACAAATATTATTTCGTTATTTTCCAGTCTTTCAAATAACGCAATTGTAGATTCCTTAAATTCTTCGTCGTAATATCCTCCAACAACTGAAGTGTCGATATAAATTCTTTGTTTCATTAATTCCGATTAACTTTCTCAAATTTACGAAAAAAGTGCAAGGATTTAATTTAAGTTCAAATTATTGTTGCGAAGGACGATTTTTGCATTACTGGCAACAAGTGATATAGTTTTAGATTTGCATAACAAGAGCCGTATGGTGGGAGACTATCACGTACGGTTCTGTGAGAGGCTTGGGGCGAAATTCCCCTTGCCTACTCGACTACGGAGCCGTTGGCGGTCATGCTATGACGACAATCATAAATGTTAAAAACAGAGTATTCTTAAAATAAATTTTAAAAATGGTTAAAGAAAAATTCTACTGGAATGCTTATTTATGGATGATTGGTGTGCTTATCGTGTTTGTATATGAGCTGTGGCGTGTTTTAGCACGAACCTTTCGGATAAAAACATAACTTTGGAAAATCGGCAGATTTTCCAAATGCGCAACGACCAAGCCATAGCTTATATACGGTGTTGCCACCCGTTTTTTTCCCACGCTCTGTTTTTCACGTCCGATTTGATTCTGACGTTTTGTTCTTTAAAAGTCCAAATTAATCAATTTCAGTTAAATCTCTTTATGGTTTTCCGCATTCCGTTTCTGTTTTTTTCATTTCAGATTGAATTTGGTCGAGAAACACCGATTTTCGGACTTGCACTTAAAAACCAAAAAAAAAAATTCGATTCCTTTCCGCCCGACTTATTCCGTCCGAGTAAATTTCGGCGCAATGATTTGCCTTTCAGTTTTACATTCGGTTTGGTTTTTCAAGTTTCCGTTTCGTTTTCCTCGTTTCATTTCCGTTAAAAAACCAAAAATTTTCGGTTTTGCATTTCGCTGGCAGAAAATCCATTTCAATTTGGTTTAGGATTCGGTTCAGTTTGTCAATTCCGCATTTTCAATTCCGTTCGCAACTTCTTTTTTCAGTTTATTCCGCTGGATTTTTCAATGTTAGCAGAATTTTTCTTTAATGGGTGGCAACATAACTATAACTGGATTTTTCTCAAGCCTTACTAATAAGTTTCATGAATTGAGTATATATCACCATATTCATGGGATTTCAGCTACACTTTGGTTGATAACTGTAATTGTTCAACCAGCATTATATAGATTTGACAACTTGAAGTTGCATCGTATTATAGGTCGCTTTTCAGTTGTTTTAGCATTGAGTGTAGTGATAGGTGGTCTCATAATGATGAAAGTAATGATGCAAAAAAAAAGGAAGTACGGAACTGTCGACATAGAATATTACATTGGGATATTTGATGCTGCTATGCTTATTCCGTTTATTCTTTTTTTTATTCTTGGGCTTAAATTCAGAAAAAACATTCAGCTTCATGCTCGATATATGATTTCCACAGCAATTTTTCCATTAGTTGCCCCTACTTCAAGAATGCTTCCAAGTTTCGGCATTTCTAGTTGGGAAGGTTTTATGACTGGCTCATTAATTATAAATGAAGTGATTTTTATTGCTTTAATAATTAATGATAGAATAAATGGAAAATTCAGATTGCCATATTTGTTAGCACTGCTATTAACATTGGCTTTTCACATATCAAGCTATTTTGTTCCACAAATGCAATTTTGGAGATTTCTAATGGATAAATTGATTTAAAAAATAATAAAGCTATTAGTTTGACAAACCAAAAATTTTATAGTTAGTGACATACTACTTTGGAAGAGAAAAAACTAAAAGTCGAGCGTAAATAAATGACATCAAATCTTCAACGTAACAATTTAGTAGAAAAAAAGCACGAACCGCCAACACGAGTTTGGCAAAAGTGGCGGTTCAGTGATCCGCAGACACATTTGTGGTGAAAATCGCTACCTTCGCCAAGCCCGAAAACGTTGCCTTTAATGCCCTATCACTCGGGCGGAAATCACTCAAGCGGAAAAAAGGATCTCTAAAGAAATCTGACTTTTGCGCCGAATTTACCACTCGAACGGAATTAAAAAACCAATCAAAACCGACTCGACTTGCGGACAAAACAACAAAAAACTGCGTCTGACTTTACTCGAAAACGGTTCCGAAACGTCGGAATAAAAACTTCAGACTTAACACGGGCGGAATTTTTTTTTCGGACTTTATAAAACGAGAATAATATTGAAAAAAAAAATCTTTTGAAAACACCATGGTTGTCGAACTAAAAAAAATTGTAAACAACCTTGATGAAGTTTTACTTGTGGGTAAAGCTAAAAAAACATTTAATGCAGAAAACTATACCGTTGATATTGGTCTTCAAATAAAAAATGACATAAAGAACAATCCACATTTATACAATACTCCACCCAGCGGTAATATTGATTTTGTTAAAATAGCTTCACTTATTGGTAAACTTTTCAAGAAAAACAATAAAACAAAAACAACTTCTATTATACCAATAAAATAACCTATAAAGAATTGGATTCCTTATTTGCTAAACAAGAGTTTTTGAATGAAAACCTTTTGAAAAATCATTTAAAAATACCAAAGGTGTACATCCCATTGTTTTTTAGTTATTGCGAAAACAAAAACATAGATAATAAACTTCTTTTAAAGGAAAATAACTTTCTTCTTTTGGATAAACTATTTACTTGTAGTGAAGAATTTTTAATTATTTTATCCGAATACGAAAAAGAAAAAACCAAACAATAAAAAATTTCTTGAAACCGACCATCCTCGAGGCAGTCCCGAAAGCTTTCGGGATTATATTTTGCCCCACCCGGAATTTCGAAAAGGCAATTCCGACCTCCCCTTTGCGGAGGTCAATTCGGAAACTCCGAGGTAGAACCGTCGGGGAATTATTTAGATTACCACCCCTATTACATCAACATAATGATTAGAAAAATTACGTAGCATAGTATCTAGCTACAATGTCATCATAACTTTTTATGGTTTTTTTTATCCAATCAAAACGCTTTTCAAGAATTTCATCGTCTGTAAGTTGCCAATCGATATCGGATTGTTTCAATTTTGTGGTTACATGTTGCAAAATAATAGCTGCGGAAACCGAAATATTCAGACTCTCGGTAAAACCAACCATGGGAATCTTTAAGTAACTATCTGCGGCTTTTAATACCTCTTCCGATAGCCCTTCGGTTTCCCTTCCAAAGAAAAAACATGACTTTTTAGTCACGTCAAATTCATGCAACGCGCCATCGTTGGTATGTGGTGTAGTCGCCACAATTTGATAACCTTTCAGCTTTAAATCGGCAATACAAGCATGCACAGTTTTGTACCTGTTTAAATCCACCCATTTTTGGGAACCCATCGCAATTTCCCTGTCAATGCGTTTCGAGTTGCGCTCTTCAACAATATTAACCTCCTGAATTCCAAATACATCACAACTTCTAATCACGGCACTCGTATTGTGCAATTGGTACACATCTTCGGTAGCCACCGTAAAATGTTTGGTACGTTGCGCCAATACTTTTGCAAATTTTTCTTTGCGCGCATCGGTTAAAAAAGTTTCAAGGTGCGCTAAAAGTTTTAAGTCGGTCATACTATAAGTTAAACATCGAAATTAATAAAATTTCAGCAAATACTTAATCATACAATTTGGGCGTTACCTGCGGGTCGGGCTTTTCGCTATATCTTTTTAAAACGTCATTGCTCGGAGGCACGACAAAGCAATCTGGCAATTTCCAGTTCTTTTTAAAGTCTGTTTTTTCCAAAGTTTTAAAAAAGGATGCCGCTACAAATGCAAAGCATTCACGATTTCCAATTTATCAAAACAAAATGCATGAGTAATCCCTAACGCAATCCCATAAAATTATTATATTTATGATATGAAAAAACATCTGGTTGTACTTACGGGCGCAGGCGTCAGTGCCGAAAGCGGTATCAATACCTTTAGAGATGCTGATGGATTGTGGGAAGGACATGATGTTATACAAGTTGCCACACCCGAAGGTTTTGCCGCAAATCCTGAATTGGTTTTAGACTTTTACAATCAGCGTCGTAAGCAATTGTTTGAAGTGCAACCCAATACCGCGCATCACGATTTGGCACAACTTGAAAGCCAATTTAAAGTGAGCATCATCACCCAAAATGTAGATGATTTACACGAACGTGCCGGTAGCAGCAACGTCATTCATTTACACGGAGAATTACTAAAATCGAGAAGTATTGTGGATGCCTTTACCTTTTTTGATTGTAAAACAGATATTAAATTGGGTGACAATTGCCCAAAAGGGCATCAGTTACGTCCGCATATCGTTTGGTTTGGTGAAGATGTTCCCATGATTGAGAAGGCTA
Organism: Mariniflexile sp.; assembly: GCF_052728615.1. Taxonomy (NCBI): domain Bacteria; kingdom Pseudomonadati; phylum Bacteroidota; class Flavobacteriia; order Flavobacteriales; family Flavobacteriaceae; genus Mariniflexile; species Mariniflexile sp. Next base: position 5,114 of record NZ_JBFVFE010000070.1, read on the forward strand.
TGAAAATTTGCGAAACCGCCGATATCCTTCTTATTATTGGTACGTCCATGCAAGTATATCCAGCCGCAGGTTTGATGCATTATGTGCCAAAGAACACGCCAACCTATTTTATGGACCCAAAACCAACTATGGAAAGCAGAAAAAATCTAACGGTCATTGCGGAAAACGCAACAATGGGGATGAAGAAGCTGATGGAATTATTAATAACTCAGTAAATAGGCATCTCTTTCTTATTATTTGCTTTAATGCACACAATCATAAATTAAACCGTTTATATAACGGAAGTTTTGCTAATAAATCATTTAATTTTGAATACGTATTTACCATTTAAAAATACATGAAACTATGTGGTTACGAATTGGTTGCGACTTATTATTTGAAATAGAAGTGCCCACACCTTTTATACTCATGCTCCGTCCACGGAGTGGTACCCAGCAATGGGTGGCCCGCGATGAATTCAAAATAAAACCAAACATGCCCATAGTGGAATATACCGATGGCTATGGAAACCTATGCCAACGCCTCATTGCGCCTCCTGGCAACTTTTCGATAAAAACCACGGCCGATGTTAAAACCGCAGAGTTGGTGGACGTAGCACTGGGAGCGCCTTTTGTAGAAATACAGTATTTACCACTTAACGTTCTGAGCTATTTATTACCAAGCCGTTATTGCGAATCCGATCGATTTAGCGATTTAGCCATGGGCATTACCGCAAACCAATTACCGGGCTACGACCAAGTGGCAGCTATTGAAAATTGGCTTCGCAACACTATTAGCTTTATTCCTGGGAGTAGCGACTATCCTATTTCTGCCATTGAAGTTAATTACAAACAATCGGGTGTTTGCAGGGATTTGGCGCATTTGGGCATTGCCTTATGCCGAAGCCTGAGTATTCCGGCGCGTATGGTAGTAGGTTATTTATATAAATTAGACCCTATGGATATGCACGCATGGTTTGAAGCTTATGTTGGCGGACGTTGGTACACCTTTGATGCGACCCAACACGGAGCAAAAGGTGGTTATGTAACTATTGGTTATGGACATGATGCCGCCGATGTGGCGGTGTTTAACCAATTTGGACCTTCGGTTTACCCAACAAAACAAATGGTTAGCGTGGAGTTGATTGAGGAGGGATAATTTTTTCCTTTAAGGGTCCCGGATATCTGCAGTTCCCATGATTAGTTTTGAACTACAAGTGTACATCCTAAACTGAACCCAGAAATTTTGGAATTCAGTTTAGGATAGAACAAGCCATGACTCCACGGTTGGTTTTTTTATTTACCAACATTATATAACGTTAACCCTTTCTTAAGGTTTTCAAATGGGCCTGGAGAAGGTTTATTCTTGTCTCTCTCATTTCCTAGAAAATCTGTATCCAACACATAAGGCGTTCCATCTGGGTTTTCAAAGACAGCCTCAGATATAAAGGTTGCTCCTAATAGTTCGGTTGTGATAATGGACGTAGAAACATTAAAAATGGAAGGATCTAAATCCATTTCAAGAAAAACATGATGGTCTTTTTTGGTTATTTTTATTGTAGGTTTCAGGTTGGTTTTTTCTACAAAGTTGGTTTCGCCTTCTTGTGGTTTTGCGCCGTTCAAATAGCTGTTCCCAGAAGAGATGTTAGCATATTTCGCAATTTTATAACCATGCAATCCATACGATTGGTTCTCTTTTTCTTGTTCGGATTCTTCTCCATTTTCATCTTTTATAAAAATATTATTGAAAAAACGATTGTCTCCACAATAAATTTCACTCACTCCAGCTACCTTGGTAGAATGTGGCAAAAAGTATGCTGTATTACGACCTGTAGAATGCCTCACTTCAATTTTTCCAGCGATTAAATTATGAGCATAGGCACCTCCCTGGGACCAATCTCTAATGGCTAATTCTGACAAAAAGATATTATTATCCACTAAATAGGGGCCATGGTTTACCTCAACATGTATATCATCTGTGGTATTGTCATATATTAAATTGCCAGTAACTCTAGTGCCTTGCGTCATCCAATCGAGCCAAATACCTCTGCCTGTGTTATGGATTTGATTGTTTTTTATAAGCATATCTATAGGCGCATGAAATTTTAGTCCTGCAATTTCAGCTCCTCTAAAAATTCGTTTCGTCCAAATATCATAGATGTGGTTGTTGGATATTTCACTGAAAATACCGCCTAAACTACCAACTATACCTGCTTGCTCACAATCAAAAATCACATTATTTCGCACGATATGTGACCCTATTATTTCTTTAGACCAACCAATTTGAAGTGCTTTAAAAACAACTTCATTGTAATGTGTAGCACCGCCTTTTTTGGGATTGTACATCCAAACATTATGCCCCGTACTTCTATCTTTTCCTAAGGTGATGCCAACTGATTTGGAATTGCTCACGATATTATTCTCAATAATCCAGCCTTTGCTCCAATGGGTACCAATCAAACCTACTTGTTCCGCAGTTGGTGCCGACCATTGCGTTGCTGCTTGGTTCATTGTAAAACCACGAACGGTAATGTAATTAATTCCTGGTTGGTCTGGGTAGAAGCAACTTTCCCGTGCATTTATTTCAACCAATTCTTTATTGGGATTGAACTTTTGAAAATTAGCATAAATAGTCGTGTTGTTTGCATCAACTTCAGAATACCACGTATGGGTGGATGCTTCTTGGTCTAATGCTTCTTCATACGGTTTGGACTCTATCACGTCATTCAGATTGGATTTTTCATATAAGGATTTCCCATTGATAAAAACTTCCCCAGTATGATGGTCCATACCTTTCTTGTTAAACCAATCGCCCATCAATACATCGGAATATGGATTATATGCCTTAAAAAAAGAATTGGGTATCACTACTTTCCAAACCGAACCTTTTTCTTTTTTCCAATTCGTTATAATTTCAGAACCTTTAATGGTGACTTTTTCTCCTGGAGCTGCTTGATACACAATTCTATTCAAATGGTTTGCACCGCCATATATAGGATTTACACGTTCGCGATAGATGCCATCATGTACCGTGATAATATCGCCTGCACGTGCAATTTTGGCAGCAGCCGATATGGTTTTGAAAGGTTCCGCTGCTGTTCCTTTGTTGTTATCATTCCCGTTAACGGATACATGATATTCGGTTGCTTCAGCGTTTAAAGTGAAAATGGTCATTAATGCAATAAACACTATTTGTAATGTTTTCATAGGGTAAACTTGTATGGATTAAACTTAGTTTATTTTTATTGTGTTTCTTGTTTTAATTATAACGTTCTTTTAAAAGATCCTTAATATACACATTTATATCCCACTGGCTTGCCAATGGATTTGATGTAAATGGCTCTGTCACCATATAGGGAGGTGGACCAAACTCGGTGGTAATAGTCAGCACATCATCATTATTTAGTTTTTTGCGCTCGATTATTTTATCCCACCATAATAGATGATGATTTAGGGCTTCTTGCCATTCCGGTGCTCTGGGGTCTGTTACTTGTGGCCCTTGTGTATGCCCTACTCTGGCATGAATGTGTTCTGTTCGCGATAATGCCAAAGCCATGGATTCTGCTTGATCTTCTAAATAGGACTCGTCTACCGCCACCCAGTGAGAAACATCCAAAGTGATTTTTAACTCGGGATTAGTTTCCAAAAAAGGTTTGGTAATATGGCAGGCAAAACTGAATTTATTCCGATGGGTTTCGTGGCATATTTCAATATTATTAGCCTTAGCGAATTTTTCTGCGAGTGCTAGCAACTGATTATTTTCTTCAAAACTGAAAAAATCTTTGCCTGTTTGTGAGTTTATTTTAACCACTTCAACGTTCTTAACTAAATCAAACCAATTGGCATAAGCGGCGTCATGTTTATTAAAATCAGGCTCATACGTATCAAAGTGCTGTAGAATTAATTTTAAATTATGGTCTTTTAATTTTTTAGAAATGCTCCTTAACTCCTCCTTGGAAATGATGCTTGCAAGCGCATATTCTACATCATCAAACCCAGCATCTTTTACGTTTTTTAGAAATACATCCCATTCCAAATGTTCACTTCCCCATCGTGGGCAATAAAATTCTATAATCATTTTTTTATATCAAGAATTTCTGGACGCAGATAAGGTTTATTAACATCTGTAATGTCTTTGTGGGCGTAAGGATCTTGTCCGGTTACCATGACGATATCGCGAAGATCTTCAGTAGAAGGCAGTTTTCCATCTTGATCCCAAGGCAGCATGGATTCTGCACTCATATAATGGTTTACCAATGCAATACGGAACTGATCGTCTGTAACATTTTTCAAAGAACTATGAAGCGTATATCCGTTAAAAAAAACAACCGAGCCGCTCTTAACTTCTACTGGAATGATGTCATCTTTACGATACCCTGAAACATCTATCGTATCTACATCTGCAAAATTACTGTCTTTATTTTCTACTCTAGGAAGTATGGAACTTGGTTTGTTGGATCCGGGGATAATCCACAAACAACCATTATCAACCGTGGCGTCATCTATGGCAATCCAAGCTCCTGTTAAAGAACAATCTCTTGTTGGGATAAAATATTCATCCTGATGCCATGATTGTCCTGATTTCCCCGGACCTTTTACAAAAAGCATGGACTGCATACACTTGACATTTGGACTTATAATCTTACTCAAAATAGCAGTCAATTTTGGATGTGAAAGGTATCTATGGATGACCTTAGATATTTTATGCGGAAAATGAATGGCCACATATTTTTTTAAGACTTCTTTATCTGTTATATCTGCTGATAGCGGTAAGAGTCCCTCTATTTTACCTCTTTCTCCTCTGAATATCTGGTTGGTTTCATTTCTAAGTTCTGCAATCCCGTATTTTGAAATCAGGTTTTCTGCAATCAGATAACCTGCTTCTTTATAGAAGGTCACATTTTCTTTGGAAATTTTTCCATTTCTAATCTTAGAATGATCTGACGCCATAATCTGTTGAATATTAAATGAATTAACTCGCAATATACCAGTAAGGTTTTATGAAGTCTACCAGTTTATTTACAGAAACTTAAAGTATATTACTATTTTTTGTTAATTTGAATGTTCTAATCATTAATATAGTGGTTTAATGAAGCCTTTAATTCAGAAATCACCAGTAACTACAGAAAGTTCGTTTGTTGCACGCACCTACAAAACGCCGCATTTTGAAGTGCCATGGCATCAGCATGATGTGTATGAGTTGATTTTGATTACAGCAGGAAATGGCTTGTGCTTTATTGGCAATTATGTAGGTGAATTTGACGAAGGTGATGTTTTCTTTTTAGGAAAAAACCTGGCACATACGTTTCAAAAAAGCGCAGCAGATCTTACCACAAGTGCCATCGTTGTACAATTTAAAGACGGTTTTTTTTATAGTCTTTTCAGTGAATTGCACGAGAGTTTAGGTATCCGTGAATTATTTAAAAACTCATTTAAAGGCTTGAAAGTTTCTAAGCTATGCCAGAAGAAATTATTGCCCCTCATAAAGGATTTAGAATTTCAAAAAGGTTTTGATAGGATTATTACTTTGTTAAGTTGTTTAAATATGTTATCAAAGTATGACAATCATAAAATGCTGTCCACTAAATTGGAAATTGTACCCAACCAAAAGGAAACGGAACGCATAGAGAAGGTTTTTCAGTATTCTATAGCTAATTACGAACATGATATTTCTTTAAGTACCATTGCGGATATTGCTGGAATGACTGCTCCTGCCTTTTGTAATTATTTCAAGAAAAGAACTAAAAAAACCTATGTTTCATTTTTAAATGAAATTAGGATTGGAGCCGCTTGTCAAAAACTAATTGCGACAGACAAGAATGTGTTGAAAATATGTTTTGAAAGTGGGTTTAATACGGTTGCCAATTTTAACAGTCAATTTTTAAAAATTAAAGGAGTAACGCCCTTGGTTTATAGAAAGTCTTATAGAAAAATAGGAGCCTAATCTATTAGGATGCCGCTAAAATGAATTATACTCGACTTTGTTGAATGAAGGTAGTTGATCTTTACTAGAGAATCAAGCTTGAAAATTATTTCTTCAATTCAATTTGTTTTTTCTGCTTATTACTATAATGTTTTATCATTTCTTTATTTAATCCCCCAAGCCTTATTTGGAGTATCATCCAACTTAATTTCTAAAACACCGCCATTGGCGAAAATAGTATGTGGAAACTTAAAATCGATCCATTTTTTACCATTGAGTTTGGCGGATTTAATATATACATGCTCCGCAGAATTATTATAGGTTTTAATAGTGAATTTTTTACCTTTATAATAGTTAGGGTTTAAAGTGATTTCAACGGTATCAAATAGTGGAGACGTTATTTCGTAGGATGAATTTATAGACGCGCCGCCATCCATTTGAAAAAGTCCCATTCCCATTAAAACACCCAAAGCGCCCATTTGTCCTTGGTCTTCATCGCCATTATAACCTCCGTACGGACTCGTGTTACCAAAGGTTATCTCTTTTACTTGTCTTACCCATTTTTGAGTTAACCAAGGTTTACCAGAATAATTGAACAAATGTGCCATTTGGCAGGAGGGCTGATTTTCATAATCAATCCAACTCTCAGCATGTTTGCCATGGTCTGTTATAAATCGGTTTCCAATAGATTTTTCAAAAGAATTGATTAATCGTTCACTATAAATGGCATTACCTCCTACTAAGTTTATAAGACCTTCCATATCATGAGGTACAAAATTTGAGTAAATGGCGGAGTTACTTTCACAAAAACCCTTTGTCTGGAACCCTGTTCCAATAGGTGTGAAATTGTCAATCCAACTTCCATCCATATTTCGGGGATGTATATATTTTGTTTCGGGATTCCATAGATTCTTATAATTCTGAGAGCGTTTTTGAAACAATATAAAATCATCTTCTTTCCCCAACGGTTTTGCCAATTGTGAAATACACCAATCTTGGTACGCATATTCCAAAGTCATGGAAGCACCATCTTTATGCAAACCCGCTCCACCTATGCCTTCTGGCACGTACCCTTGATTCACATAATATGTCATCCCGCCACCTATGGGGTTTTTACCGTGTTCATAGCCTGCTCGGTCACGAATGCCTCCTGGGTAGGCGTTTTTCAATAAACCTTCATAGGCCTTATCTATATCATAATTCCGAATGCCTTTATTATAAGCCGTTGCGAAAAATGAGGTTGCTGGATCACCAATCATTACATAGGTATAATTGCCACCTGATGGCCCTCTAGGTATCAAACCACCATTTTTATACATATTTACCATGGTATTGCAAAAACCGTCCATAATCTCAGGATATACCATGGACCAAAGTACATTTAACGTCCAATGGCTTCCCCATAAAGCATCAAAATTATATTGCGGAAATGTAGGTTTCCCATCTTTATTTAGATCAAGTTGCCGTATGGTAGGTTTAGCCCCAGTCATATCACAATACGTTCCTTTATAATCGCTAACCATGCGCCTACCTTGCAAAGCATGCCATAAATCGGTATAGAATTTTGTTTTTTGTTTTTCTGTGCCTCCTTCAACCATTATCCTAGAGAGCATGGTATTCCATTCGTTATATGAATCTGACACCACGCTTTCAAAATCCCAATGATTGATTTCAGCTTCCATATTATCCCAAGCATTTTCAATACTGGTATAGGAAATAGCGACTTTCATCAATAAAGGCTTCCCATCGATTTCAAAACGTAAAAAAGCACCATTGTCTTTACCTCTTATTTCTTCTGTGGGTTCTAAAAGCTCCCCGTTTTCCCAACCACCAAATTCTGCTATTTTAAGATTGGTTTTGGCTGCAAAATAAACATAGGTTGGTTTAGGGCGTCTCGATGTTTTACCCATTATGGAATACCCCTCTATCTCATAATTGCTTTTCTTTTTTACATAAGAAGAATCGGTTTCACTATGTGCTAAAAAAGCGCCAGTGTGGAAACTTACATAAGCACTATCCGTTTTAGGAAAGGTGTATTTATGAAAACCAACGCGTGCGGAGGATGTTAATTCTGCTAAAACCTGATATCTTTCCAATAATAACTTATGGTAACCAGGCTTTGCAACTTCTTTGTCATGCGTAAATTTGGATTTTGTGGCTTCCATACCCAGATGGCCTTGAAATTTCCCCACGGAAGGCATTACAGGAATACCAGCAATTTGCCAGCCATGTATGTGGCTAAAACATCTTACTTCGGTACTATCATATAAATAGCCGCTATTCCAACTTCCCTTAACCCACGTATCCGGACTTAAATTGACCATGCCAAATGGGCGACTTGCGGACGAAAAATAAAACCACCTGCTTTTATGGGTATCTATAAAAGGGTTTACAAAATCAATAGGCTGTTTTTTTAACTGAGCGACGCCTTTAAACTGTAACAGCGTAAATAGAATTAAAAAGAAGGTTTTAAATGGCATTTTTTGAATTTAATTATTTTATGAAAATACAATATTTTGTATTAACCCATTAATAAAATCACTCTGCCTTTTATGAAAACCCAGAGGTTAGAAACCTGATTTGGACATGATTAAAAATAATAGCAGCTAAAATACGTCTTTGCGAGGAAGGAACGACCATGGCAATTTGTTAATCAATAATAATTTTTGTTATCCTGCAAGTCTTATTTCTAACTTGTAGGTATTACAATTAAACAACTCAAACCTTGCAGATTGAACTCATGTTACAACTATTTCTTTAAATCAATTTGTTTTAAGTTTTCAATACGGTTTCTAATTAAGAAATCGTCAATGGTTTCAAAATGCTCAATAACACGTTGGTCTTTAAACTCGAATACTTTTTGTGATAAGCCTTGAAGAAAATCACGATCGTGCGATACTAAAATCAACGTCCCGTCAAAATTCTTTAAAGCTTCTTTAAGGACGTCTTTCGATTTTAAATCCAAGTGATTGGTAGGCTCATCCAAAATCAATAAATTAACGGGTTCTAAAAGTAGTTTTACCATCGCCAATCGTGTTTTTTCACCACCCGAAAGTACGCTGACTTTTTTATCGATATCGTCGCCCTTAAACATAAAACCTCCTAAAATGGTTTTAATTTGGGTACGGATATCGCCTTCGGCAACTTCATCAACCGTTTGAAAAATAGTGAGACTTTCATCCAACAATGAGGCTTGGTTTTGGGCAAAATAACCCACTTTTACATTATGCCCTAATGCACATTTGCCATCAAAATCAATCTCACCTAAAATGGATTTTATCATGGTTGATTTTCCTTCGCCATTTCTACCCACAAACGATACCTTTTCGCCTCTAGAAATAGACATGTTTGCATTTTTAAACACCACATGCCCATCGTAGGATTTTGATAAATCCTTTACTGCAACGGGATAATCACCTGAACGTGGTGCAGGTGGAAAACGTAATTTTAAAGCCGAAGTATCCACTTCATCAATTTCAATGGTTTCCAATTTGTCCAACATCCGCTCACGCGAAGTCACTTGATTTGTTTTTGAATAGGTACCTTTAAAACGCTCTATAAACAACATATTATCCGCAATAAACTTTTGCTGTTCTTGATACGCTTTTACTTGGTGCGCGCGCCTATCTTCACGCAATTGCAAATAGTGTGAATAGTTGGCTTTATAATCGTAAATGCGACCCATGGTCACTTCTATGGTTCGGTTTGTAATATTGTCAATAAAGGCCTTATCATGCGAAATGACCATAACGGCTTTGGCTTTGTTCAACAAAAAATCTTCCAACCAAATAACCGATTCAATATCAATATGGTTAGTAGGCTCATCCAACAGAATCAAATCCGGTTTTTGAAGTAATATTTTAGCCAACTCAATCCGCATACGGAAACCGCCACTAAACTCGCTTGTTAATCGGGTAAAATCTTCACGCTTAAAACCCAAGCCTGCTAAAGCTTTTTCTACTTCGGCATCATAATTTACATCTTCAAGAGCATAATATTTTTCACCCAAATCGGAGACCTTTTCAATGATTTTCATGTACTCATCAGACTCATAATCCGTTCTAGTTTCCAATTCTTTATTAAGGCGATCCATGTCGTCGCGCATCACAAAAACATGGCGAAAGGCTTTGGAAGCTTCTTCAAATACGGTACAATCATCTTCCGTCAATAAATGTTGTGGCAAATAAGCAATAACCACATCTTTTGGATAGCGCACATGGCCGCGAGACGCTTTTTGCTCACCTGCAATAATTTTCATCATCGTAGATTTTCCTGCACCATTTTTCCCCATAAGAGCAATTTTATCATTTTCATTTATGGTGAAAGACACCTCGCTGAACAAGGCACTTCCGCCAAATTCCACTGCTAAATTATCAACTGAAATCATAGTAAATTTTTAAAGATGCAAAGCTATAAAAAAGCAGCATAGTAAAAAGAAATATTATAATAATGAAAACGGTTGTTATTCAATATGAACTGGTTTAAACTTTTTTGATTAAAGCGAAAAATAGAGATTTTTTGATCAATTGAAGGCTTTTTTTTAATGCATAGCATCGCTACGGAGTAAAAAAAAGACAAAAAGTGAGTAAAAAAAATCATTTTGCAGCCAATTGAAAAAAGTTTAAACCAGTTCTATATTAAAAAGAGTATCTTTGCGCCTTATTTAGAAAAATTACCTTATGAAACGTATTAACGAATACAAAAAATTGTTTGAAGTTGAGAAAGATATTGACCTTAAACAACTCAAATCCACTTACAGAAATTTAGTAAAAGAGTGGCATCCTGATAAGTTTCAAAAAGGTAATGAGAAAACTGTTGAGGCAGAATCAATGAGTCGTCAAATAATTGATGGCTATCATTTTTTGGTGAGTATTGCACCAGAAACCAAAGCGGCCAATTTAGAAGATTACAATGAAACCATTAATGGTGCTATTATAGATTGGCAACATAAAGGTTTGGTTTTGGAAGTGACCTTTTTAGACGGCAATACCTATGAGTTTTTTGGTGTGAATAAAGCCTTATACATAAAACTTTGCCAATCTGATAAAATGACGCGTTTTGCAAAACGTAACATTTTCAATACGTACACTTACAGAAAGATTAAGAAGAGCGAAGTAGAGGCTTAGATTTATTTGTTTTGAACGCAACCTTTTATTATTTCTGCATCTAATTTATAAACCCATTTATTTATGAAAAAGATAGCCTTTGCATTTCTGCTGATTGCGTTGATTTTTAATTTTAGCTGTGACACAAACGATGCATCGAACATCCAAAACATCAAAGAATATAGGGCGAGTTTAACTACTTGGAACACGTTAAAACAAACCAATGGAACTTCTTACACCTACGAAATCATTACGGGTTCTGTTTTTGGATTTGGGTCTATCACAAAAATTACCGTTATAAAAAATACTGTTACATCTAGAGTTTATGAAGCTTATACCATTTACGATAACGACCGTAATTATTTGGGTTTTGAAAACAGACTTATATTAAATTCTTATTCTGAAAACACGGGAAACCTAGGTTCAAATAGCGAGGGAGCTTCTCCAGTAATTTTAGACGACCTGTACAATACCTGTTTAAATGACTACCTATCAGTAAACACCAACACCAACACGATCACTTTTAACGTAGATGATTTTAATATTATCAAAGATTGTTATTACGTACCCGATGGCTGTCAAGATGATTGTTCGTTTGGGATCATTTTAACAAATTTTGAATGGATCGAAACGGAATAGAAAACTAATTTTCATTTATTCTTCGCCTCTATCCATTTACCCATAAATTTGGCACTTTGCAACGTATGGTGCATGAGCATTTGCCCTGTGAAGTTGTTGAGGCGTTTGTTGTGGAGTTGATTGGTTGTTTCTTCAATTATGGAAGCAAATTTTTGTTGAAATTCCTTTTTGCTGAAACGTTGATTAATGATTTGAAAACCGTTTTGCTGTTTTTCATTCCAAAGCTTTTCATCTTGATATAATTGAACCGCTTTGTTCGCAAAAGCCTTTGGCCCATCTTCTATAAAACCGTTGGTGTCTAAATTTCCAAATATCCCTTCTGAAGCAATAGAAGTCATGATACAAGGCGTTCCGTTTTGCATGGCATCGGCCAACTTTCCTTTTAAACCGGCACCAAAGCGAACAGTTGCTAAACAAATTTTGGCTTTTTGCATCACCTCATTGACGTCTTCTGCAAAACCTTTTATTAAAAAGCCTTCTTTTTGGTTATGAAGTTGATTCACTTTTTGATTTGCATAAGCGCCATAAACATGCATTTCTGTTTTCGGAAGTTGCTCTCTAATGAATGGCCAAAGGGTTTCCTTTAAATACAACACCGCATTGTAATTGGGTTCGTGCAGAAAATTACCGATACTTATAAAATGCTGTCTTGCTTCAAATTTTGGAAGTTTTGTAATGTTTTTATCTGAAAGGGTTTCTAACATAAATGGTAAATACACCAACAAATCTTCATCAACCTTAAACTTGTTCTTAAGAATATCCATTTCTACTTCCGAAATGATCAAACTTAAATCGCTTCTGCAAATGCTGGCTATTTCGCGTTTTGCGGTGTTGTTAAAAAGATGTTCCAAACTGAATTCCGCACCTTCCTTAAAAGCTTGTTGCCTGCCTTTTCTTAAACCATGTAAATCTTCGGTATCCAGAATTCGTAAAGCATCCGGACATTGTTCAGCAACCCGCCACCCAAATTGTTCTTCCATCATAAAACGGTCGAACACCACCACATTTGGGTTCAGTCCTTTTACAAAAACATCAAAACTGGAATGGTTCAGTTCTACTGAAATTTGATTTACACCGATACTTTCCAAATTAAAAGCACGGTCGGTTTTGGCACAAGGACTTGCAAAGGTTACATGATAATTTTGGGATTGAAAAAAGGCAATAAGCTGCATCATTCTACCTCCGGCCGCAGAACTTTTTGGTTCTGGCCATACAAAGCCAATGATTAATATATTTTTTATCAATTTTAGATTTACGATTTTAGATTTACGATTTCTTTACATGATTCTGAAAACCAGACTGAGACTGAAAACTGCGACTGCAAACTACATGATTTTAACACCCTGCTTTCTCTTCCCTTCGGGGAAGGATGGGATGGGGCTTTATTATTCAGCTTTTGGCATCATCGCATACTTAACCCGCACTTGTTTTGCCCAATTTACCATCGATTTTATTTGGGCATCGGTAAGTTTCGCTTCAGGGTGCGTCCATGTATACGATTTTAAGGGCATGTTTTTATCTTCAACCATTTCAATCAATTCTTCAAATTTATGATCTTTGCGTTTTACGGAATTGCCCTCCCAGTTTGATGCGTTAAAATGTTTTTTTCCCTCTTTAATATGTCCTGCCAACCAATAATTTACAGGCGTAATTTTATTATACCATGGGTAACGGGTAACATTGCTGTGGCAATCGTAACACGTTTCCTCTAAAATGAGTTGCACAGCTTTAGGTGGCTTTGTTTCAGCCTCAAAAGCATCCGTTGCAATTAAATCACCTTCATTTTTTTGCGGCCCAAAAAATTGTGCCACCACAAGCGCCAAGAATAACACGAATAATATCTTTTTTAAGATGGTCATTTTGCTTAATTTAGAAATTTAAAAATAACAAATAAAATATGACTTTAGAAGAATTTTATGAGGAATTAAACGATGTGGATGCATCGCATGGAACCCGATTAAAATATGCCAAAATAGTTTTGAACGATATGGACTTGTTTCCAAAACTGATAGAAATTCTATTTAGAGTTGATGATAAAGTTTCAACACGAGCAGCTTGGGTATTTGAGTTTGTTTGTAAGGAATATATTTATGCCATCATCCCTTATTTGGATACGTTTACCAGTAATCTTAAAAAAGTCCATTTTGATTCTGCGGTGCGCCCCGTAGCAAAAGTTTGCAGTCTTATAGCCCAGGAATACGATTCTAAAAATCCCAATACTTTAAAAAAAGTGCTAAAACCATTCCATAAAGAACAGCTAATTGAAGTCTGTTTCCATTGGATGATCAGCGACCAAAAAATTGCCGCCAAGGCTCATGCTATGGATACCTTATATCTTTTGGGAAAGGACTATGCGTGGGTACATCCGCAACTGACCCAAATTTTGGAACAAGATTTCCCAACGCAAAGTCCTGGTTATAAAGTACGCGCAAAACGGATTCTTAAAAAAGTAAAGAAGGGGTGACAAGTTTTAGGTCGCAGTGGCAGTTTTCAGTTGCAGTCCCAATAACTTTCGGGGTAAAGTTCAAACAGGCAGAAACATTGGCCGAGGCCTATAAATTGCAGAAAAGCAATAAAATAAAGATTGACGGGAGCCACATGGATAGTGGCCCATTTACAAAAGAGACCATAGAAACAGTTGAGGCCAATTGTAAAAGGTTTTACATCAGGGCACAGTGCTGCGGGGAGCTGTCCGATCAAGTAAAACAAGTAAAATCATGGGAGACCCGTGCGTATTGGACTCTTTGATGTCGAGGTTTGCAGTATCGATTACATTTCTTTTGGGGGAGACAGAACCTATAGAAATGTAGTGGGCAGGCAAAAAAATAGCACAGGATAAATCGATGCTTTTTTTGGTAATGGCTTTTCTTATAGAGCAATAGCAACCAGTGACAGGGCTTCTACCGATAAGGAAGTTATTAACTCATGTTACGCATAAAAAATCTCAAAGAAAGGATTTATGCGGCCTTGCTTGTTGATAACTTTTTAAGTTCGAGATACGCTGCTTGTT